>DOVA01000083.1 GCA_003520315.1 Rikenellaceae bacterium
CAAAGAAATATGTCCTTTTCCCTGCTCTTACCGGTTTTGAGTACACGTCATCTCCATTGCGTTCTTGTGTCTCTGTATTGTCAAAATCTTCGAAGTACATTTTTGTTATTTTTAAATTTATTACACAAAGATAAAATTATTTTTATTGAGCAAAAACCTATCTTTGTAAAATAATTGGAATAATTTATAATGATTAACAGAAGATTGATTAGGGTAAAGGTCTTTAAAGTACTTTTCAGCAGGATGAGTTCAGGTTCTGAATCTATGGATGGTGCAGAAAAGGAACTGCTTATGAGTTGTGAAAAGACTCTGGAACTTTACTATTTTCTTCTTACTCTGCCAACCGCTCTTAAGAGGCTTTCTGAAATCAAGATCGAGTCGGGTCTCAAGAAATTTCATCCTACAGAAGAGGAAGCAAACCCTAACAGGCGTTTTATTGAGAATGCTGTAATTGCAAAGCTGGAGAATTGCAGGGAGTTGACCGATTTTTGCGAGAAAAAGGGTCTTTTGTGGAATGATTACGACTCTGTCGTCAAAAAGATTCATTCATCATTGATGGAACGTGAATATTACCGTTCATACATGAATGCTGCTGAAAACACTTTTGAAGATGATCTCAAAGTTGTAATGAATATTTTTGAACAGGAACTTGAAGATTGTGAAGATCTTTCCAATTCTCTTGAAGATGCCAGTCTTTATTGGGTTGATGATCTTGCATATGTCATCAATATTATATTAAAGAGGCTTTCTCATCTAAAGACTAATTCTAAAATATCATTTCCAAAAGTTTTTATCAAAGAGGACGACAGGGAGTTTGCCATTAGGTTGCTTGGTAAGGCAATGCTCAATTATGACGAATATGTTGAGCTGATGTCAAAGTATGTTCTTAACTGGGAGCTGGACAGGATTGCCTCTACAGATATGAATCTGATAGTTCTTGGAATAGCCGAGGCAATTGCTTTTCCCAATATTCCTCTTAAAGTTACCATTAATGAATATGTGGAACTTTCAANNAAAACAGCAAGATATTTGTGAATGGTATACTGGACAAGGTTTTGCTCGGGTTGCAAAAAGAGGGAATTATTCAAAAATCGGGCAGAGGTTTGGTAGGCTCAATAGATTAGCTAATTTTGCAGAAATTTAAACACATATTAATATGAATTTTTTGGTATTTCTTCAATCCGGTGCTTCACAACAGGGAGGTGGCGGAACATGGAGCTTTCTGATAATGATGCTCTTGATTTTTGCTGTAATGTACTTCTTTATGATTCGTCCTCAACAAAAGAGACAGAAAGAGCTGGCAAAATTCCGTAGCAACCTTGCCAAAGGTGATAAAATTATCACAATGGGTGGGATTTACGGAATTATAGTCGATGTTAAAGATCAATATGTCATTGTTGAGGTTGACAATAATGTTAAGTTAAAAGTTGATAAGGGCTCTATTGTTAAGGATAGCTCTGATATTCAGGCAGCAGGTAAATAAATCCCTTTTTTATGCTTAAACGGCGGAAGATAGGGATCTCTTATGAAAGAGGCAGACAAGTGTTACTTTTCTTGTTCTGTCTCTTTCTGGCATTTTGATTGTGGGCAATTCGCAATCTTTCAGATTATTACAGCGTTAATCTTAATTACTCCGTCCATGTTGTGACTCAGAAAAGAGGTCATTCTGCAGAAGCTTTTTCTGACAATAAACTTTCGGTTACAGGCAGAGCTTCCGGGTTCTATATTCTACAGAACAGACTTGGCATTCAAGGTAACCTGATTACTTTATCTGTTCCAGGCTATATGCTTAAGCCTCTTTCTGGAACAGAGGATAAATTCTTTTTCGTTGTTAGTGAAGTAAGGGATATAATTACTGATGCACTTAGTGGACATGTCGAGATTGAATCCTTCTCTTCCGATACTCTCTATCTGACTTTACCTCGTCAGTCACACAGAAATATTCCTGTTGCTGTAGATTATAAGGCGAGCTTTAAGGATCAGCACATGCCTGTGGGAAAAATAAAGATATCTCCTTCAACTGTTACTGTTTACGGAGATATCTCTCTGCTCCAGAACATTGATTCTGTCCGTACAAAACATCTTACCTTTGAACGACTCTCTTCTACTAGAAGTGGAATAGTGGAACTTTTACCTGTTAGTGGATTGCGTTTTGAGACTAAAGAGATTTATTACACTCTTGAAGTTGTAAGATATGTTGAAAATTCGACTACTATTCCTGTTGAATCGGTAAATGTGCCAGAAGGTAAGTATGTGAAATTCTTTCCTAATACTGTCAGGGTTACTTACAGAATCCCTTTTAGTAATAAACAAAACCGGGAAAATACTATCTTTGTTGC
The DNA here is from genome assembly GCA_003520315.1 of Rikenellaceae bacterium. Next base: position 2,340 of record DOVA01000083.1, read on the forward strand.
TACGATTGACTACAAGGAAATAACTGCTTCAATAAGCAACACTGTTGAACCAATGGTTTCAGGACTGCCGGAAAATGTTCTTTCTGTGGAACTGGACCCTAAATTCATTAAGTGTAAGATTATTGAGCAATAAATCAAAATAGTATGTTTTGCTTTGCCTGTACAGGGGGTATTGGTGCAGGAAAATCTTATGTAATAAGGATTTTTTCTGCTTTAGGAGTTCCTGCCTATGTGGCTGACGACAGGGTGAAATATCTGTATGATGTTGACAGGAACCTTATTGATAAGCTTGTTGATTTACTTGGCAAGGAGATAGTGACTGATGGGGTGCTGCAAAGAAAGGTTATGGCAAAAATAATTTTTTCTGACAGGAATCTTCTGGAGAAAGTCAATAATATTGTTCATCCCAGGTTGTTGGAAGATTTTTATGAGTGGAGGGAGCAGAAAAGATCAGAAGGCATTGAAATTATTATTTACGAATCAGCAATTTTTTTTAAAACTCCTATTTTTTGGCATTTGGCAGACAAAGTTATTGTGGTTTTTGCGCCGGAAAATGTTAGAATCATGAGGGTTATGAAAAGGGATGGTTTAAGTGAGGAACAAGTACGGGAGAGAATGAGACATCAAATGGATTATGACAGTATGATAGCAAGGGCGGATTTTGTTATTTATACTGATGGCAAGAGAGCTGTGTTGCCACAAGTGTTGAGTATTTTGGAAAGTGTCAAGTATAAGTGTTGAAATGGGATACGGTAAATGGATTACAGGAGCCCTGGGATGGGCATTGGGAGGACCGATTGGTGGAATAATAGGTTTCGCTATAGGTTCAATTTTTGAAAAAGGCAAACAGATTGAGCAATATCAACAGCAAGAACCGTCTGCCGGTCGTCGTTACTCAAATATAGAGCAAAGAAACAGTTTTCTTGTTTCACTTCTTGTTCTTTCTTCTGCAGTCATGAAGGCCGACGGAAGGATAATGCAGTCAGAACTGGAGTATGTCAAAAGATTTATCAGGCAGAATTTTGGTGAAGATGCAGAAAGAGAGGCATCTCTTTTTTTAAGAGATTTGCTTAAAAAGGATGTAGATATTAATGCCGTGGGCTTGCAGATTCGCAATTACATGAATTATGAGGCCAGAATCCAATTGCTTCACTATTTGACAGGCATTGCTCAGGCAGACGGCTCTGTAAGTTCGTCTGAACTGGATGTTCTAAGAACTATTTCTGCCGGTTTGGGGATCTCAAGAGCAGAGAGTGAGTCCATATTTGCAATGTTTGACAACGGACTTGAAGCTGCCTACAAAGTGCTTGAAATTGACAAGAACGCAACAGACGATGAGGTGCGAAAAGCCTACAGAAGATTGGCTACAAAACACCATCCGGACAAGGTATCAAATCTCGGTCCTGATGTCCAGAAAGCTGCTGAAGAGCGTTTCAAGAGTATTTCCGAAGCATATGAAAAGATAAAAAAAGATAGAGGAATTGTTTAAAGATTAGGATGATGAAAACAAATTTAAAGAAAATTCTTTCGATTTCAGGCCAACCAGGGCTTTATAACTATTTGTCGAACGCAAATGCCGGAGTTATTGTGGAATCACTGTTAACTAAAAAGAAAACTATTTGTGGTTCTTCTTTCAGACTTACAGCGCTTTCTGATATCTCTATTTATACGTCAGATGATGAGCTGCCTTTGCACGTTGTTTTTACGAAAATGCATGAAAAGCTTGGAGATCAGAGTGCTCCAAGTGGAAAATCTTCACCTGACGAATTAAGGACTTTTTTTGAAGAGGTAATTCCTAACTATGACAAAGTTCGTTTTTATCCGTCTCATATGAAAAAGGTTGTCGACTGGTACAATGTCCTTAAAGACAATGCCTCACTCGACTTTGAATTGCCTGATGAAGAAAAGCAAAATTAAGCTAATAACTCTCGGCTGCTCTAAAAACAGGGTTGATTCGGAGCATCTTCTTAAACAAGTAGAGAAGTCAGGCATTGAGATATCTCCTGAAAGTGAGTCTGTAGAAGACGCACGAGCGGATGTCTTAATCATAAATACCTGTGGATTTATTAAAGATGCCAAGGTTGAGTCAATTCAGGCTATTTTGGAAGCAGTTGAAGCCAAGAAGCATGGATTTACTTCTAAAGTCCTGGTCTTTGGTTGTTTGTCTCAAAGATACAGGGAGGAGTTGGTTAGGTCAATTCCCGAAGTTGATGGATTTTATGGTGTGTTTGACATTGAACAGGTTGTTGCTGCTTTAGGTTCTTGCTGGAATAGCAATTATGAAACTCAAAGAGTCTTGACTACTCCATCACATTATGCATATCTTAAAATATCAGAAGGTTGTGACAGAACGTGTTCCTATTGTTCTATTCCTATTATAAAGGGAAAGCATGTTTCAGTGCCTGTTGAAAAGCTTGTAAGTGAAGCACAATATCTTGCTTTACTTGGGGTTAAGGAGCTTATTCTTGTTGCTCAGGATACTACTTATTATGGAGTAGATCTGTATGGAAAAAGATGTATAGCTGAACTTGTAAAGAGACTTTCAGATATAGAAGGGATTGAATGGCTGAGGTTGCTTTATGCCTATCCTGCTGCTTTTCCGGAGGATTTGCTCGAGGTTATGGCAAATAATTCCAAGGTGTGTAAATATTTGGATATTCCCCTGCAGCATGTTTCTGACAAAGTTCTTAGAAATATGAAACGTTCTGTGAATGGAGAGCAGACTCGCAGACTCGTGGAGATGTTTCGGAGAAATGTTCCTGGTATTGTTTTGAGGACTACGATGATGGTTGGTCATCCAGGAGAAGACAATAAAGCTTTTGAAGAATTATTGTCTTTTGTTTCACAGGCTAGATTTGAGAGATTAGGTGCATTTACCTATTCGGAGGAGGAAGGTACTTGGAGCGCTCATAACCTTAGAGATACTGTTCGTGCTGAGGTCAAAGAGGAAAGATATAAACGCCTCATGGAATTGCAATCGGGAGTTTCTATGGAATATAACGAGTCGAGAATAGGAACAAAAGAGAAAGTTTTGGTTGATTCTGTGTCTGACAGGTATTTAATAGCAAGGAGCAGAAATGAAAGTCCGGAGGTGGATGGAGAGATTTTGATAGATAGAATAATTAATTCCTCGAATTTAAATTCTAAAGATTTAATTGGTACATTTGTTGATATTGAGATTACAGATGCAGATGAGTATGATCTGTACGCAAAGTTGATATTATAAATTAAATAGCTACATTATGAAATTACTTGATGGAAAGGTTGCTCTCATTACAGGAGCTGCAAGGGGGATAGGAAAGGCAATCGCCTTAAAGTTTGCTTCAGAAGGAGCAGATATTATTTTTACCGACCTTGTGATTGATGAAAATGCAGAGACAACAAAACGTGAAATTGAATCTTTTGGTGTTAAAGTACTTGCCCTGGCTTCAAATGCTTCTTCTTTTGAGGAAGCTCACAAAGTTGTGGATGAGGGCGTAAAGGTATTCGGCAAGATAGATATTCTGGTAAACAATGCCGGTATTACCAAAGATGGACTTATAATGAGGATGACATAACAGCAGTGGGATGCTGTAATTAATGTCAACCTCAAGTCTGCATTTAATTATATTCATGCGATAACACCTGTTATGATGAGACAGAAGAGTGGCAGTATTATCAACATGAGCTCTGTGGTGGGTGTTTCAGGTAATGCAGGGCAGGCAAATTATGCAGCCTCCAAGGCCGGGATGATAGGGCTTGCCAAATCTGTTGCACAAGAGCTTGGTTCAAGAGGAATCAGGGCGAATGCTGTTGCTCCCGGTTTTATTTTAACAGATATGACAGAAAAATTACCTGATGCAGTTAAAAAAGAATGGGCAGAAAAGATACCTCTTAAAAGAGGTGGACTTCCTGAAGATATTGCAAATGTTTGTACTTTCCTTGCCTCTGATTTATCTTCATATGTCACCGGGCAAGTGATATCTGTTTGTGGTGGCATGAAAATGTAAAAAAAGAATATCATGAAAACCAACCTTTCAACCATCGGATTGTTATTCGTTGCTCTTTGGATTCTTTCTTCCTGTGCACCGGGTGTTCAATTGATTGATGTGGAGAAAAGAGTGGCGCCAAGCTACCCGGTTGAGTTATCAGACAAAAGTATTTCAGACTTTGCATCACTTGACGAGAAAAGTGATTCAGCTTTGGTTTCCAACCTTGCTCAAGGGTTAGCTACTTCTTTGGAGAAGAGGCTTTTGCGAGAGGAAGGTTCTATTTTTGTTTTTAGTTTGAAAAAAGATTCTTCCGGGATTGATTCTGACCTTATCAGGGATCTTTCTGTTGAGTCAAATTCAGATCTTGTCTTTATTTTGAGTAATGTCTCAATTGATAATCCAAGTATATATCCCAATAAAGTTCCGGGAGCTGAATATCATTCTACTTTTCTTCAGTTGCCATTTTTTCTCTCTCTGGATATCTATGACGGTATAACAGCTGATGCACTTGCTCATTTGTATGCAAAGGATACAATTGTATGGGAAATTGTTTCAAGAAACGAATTGAAACAAAGCGTGCTTAATGAAAAAATCAAAGAAGTTTTTGCGAGTGCTGCTCTAGATATAGGAGACAATATCTCTCATAACTTTTTTGAAAAATGGGAGAGTGAAACAAGGAGTTTATACTATCTATTTGGTTCAGAATGGGAAGAAGCACTTAATGCAGCAGCTTCTTTTGATTGGGAAAGAGCATCTGAAATTTGGATGAAGATAGTTTCATCTTCCAAGAATAAAGCGGCAGCTTGTGCTGCTTATAATTTGGCAGTAGCTTGCGAGATGCAGGGAGACAAAGATCTGGCTTATGAATGGCTTTCTTTTTCAAAGAAGAAGTATCCTCTTCAGCTTACTGGAGAATATGAGCTGCAACTCAAAAATAATGTCCTAGATAAATAAAAAAAAGGTGGGTCTGTAAGCCGGATTCTGTGCCTCATTGAGGCCTCTATCATTTATCTGATGCAGCCTACCCCCCGGCATTATCGGACGAGCAGTCCTGAGCCGGTATACATGGCCTTGCAGGAGACTGGTC
>DOVA01000236.1 GCA_003520315.1 Rikenellaceae bacterium
TCTCGTTTCATCAAACTTTTCTGCCGCTTTGATCAAGCCAAGGTTGCCCTCATTAATCAAATCAGGAAGACTTAAACCTTGGTTTTGATACTGTTTAGCCACAGAAACGACAAAACGAAGATTTGCTCTAGTGAGTTTCTCAAGAGCTTCCTGATCGCCCTTTTTGATCCTTTGAGCCAATTCAACTTCGTCTTCAACCGTAATTAATTCTTCTCTTCCTATCTCTTGTAAATACTTGTCGAGAGAAGCGCTCTCTCTGTTGGTAATTGATTTGGTAATCTTAAGTTGTCTCATTCAAATATACTGTACTACAAAGTTAAAACAAATTAATCTAAGCCACAAAATTAAAGTCCCATACCATAGTAAACTACTCTGCCGTCAGGATAAACACCTTCAACAAGCAAAGACCTGCCACTTTTCTTAATAATTGCAAGTACTTCAGATGGTTCATTAACTTCTACCTGATTAATATATGTAATAATAAACCCAGGTTTGATGCCTGCCTCTCTGAATTTTCCGCTTCCCACAGAAGTTACTTCAACTCCATTTCTAAGCGAAAGTTTTTTAAGAGTTTCTTTTGAAGCTTTTTGTAAAGTTGCTCCTATAATGTTTTGCAATTCAGCATTGATACTTCCTTCGTACAATAATTTACTATTTTCCTCCTGCAAAATAACTGAAATTAATCTAGGCTTACCATCTCGGAGAATTTCAACATTAATTTTATCATTCGGCCTGTATTTACTTATTTGTTCCTGAACTGCCGGTGATGAATTGACAGGCTGTCCATTGATTGAAATAATAATGTCAGATGGTTTTATTCCAGACTTATCTGCAGCTCCTCCCTTCATAACATCTGTGACAAGTACTCCTTTTATGTCTTTCATGTTCATACGTTTAGCCACTTCGCTGTCAATTTCCTGCATAGAAACACCCAACATCGCTCTTTTAACCTCTCCGAAATTTATAAAGTCATTAACAACTTTTTGGGCGATAGAAGCCGGAACAGCAAAAGAGTAGCCTGTGAATGAACCAGTTCTAGATGCAATAGCTGTGTTAATACCAACCAATTCTCCCTTTACATTCACAAGTGCTCCACCACTGTTCCCGGGATTTACAGCCGCGTCTGTCTGAATAAATGATTCTATTTTAAATTTACCATCACTAAAGTTACTGTCATAAGAAGACATGCTTCTTCTCTTGGCGCTGATAATTCCTGCTGTAATTGTATTCGTCAAATTGTAGGGATTTCCTATAGCTATTACCCATTCTCCCAACCTGAGAGAGTCAGAATCGCCAAATTCAAGATATGGTAACAGTGTAGCATCAATTTTAATAAGGGCTATGTCTGTTGCTTCATCTGCCCCAATTAACTTTGCCTTATATGTTTGATTGTTTTCGAGAGTTACAGAAATCTCATTAGCTCCAGACACAACATGACTATTTGTCACGATATATCCGTCAGGATGAATGATAACACCAGAACCTGCAGTAAGCTGTTCTCTTTGCAAGGGTTGAGGATTACTGTATCCAAAGAAAAAATCAAATAAAGAGTACATAGGTACTGTACTTGTTGAGATAACTTTGACATGGACAACAGCTTTAACACATTTCTCAGCAGCATATGTAAAATCAGGATAAGATTGAGTAGTAAGACTTACCCTGCTAAGTTGTGCAAATTGAGGATCTGTTTGACTGACTGAACGTGAATTATCTACATGCTTAACAACTGCAACAGAGGTTAATACACTTATAATCACCGATAAAAAAACAACAAGTATATTTCTTTTCATAACTTATTAATTTAATTCACTATTAATAATCAATTTTGCAAACAAAAAAGTTCAAAATATATGCCATAAAAAAAAAATTTTATCTTTGTAAAAATTAAAATTTTATGAAGTTTTTAGTATCAAGCACAGAATTATTAGCACGTCTTCAATCCGTATCGAGAGTAATTTCATCTAAAAACACCATTACTATTCTCGATAATTTCCTTTTTGTGCTTAAGGACGGGTATCTGAATATCACTGCATCAGATCTTGAGACAAGTCTTAAAGCATCGATGATTATCGATAATATCTCAGAAGAAGGAGAGATTACAATCCCTGCAAGACTTTTGGTAGATTCTCTAAAAGAATTTCCAGATCAGCCACTTGAATTTAAGACAAATCCTGCCTCTACAGCTGTAGAGATAACTTGGGCGAGTGGCAATTATATTATACCCTGTAATTCAGCCGAAGACTATCCAACTATTCCCGAATTAACGAATGATTTTACAGAAATACATATTCCTTCAACATTATTGTCTGAAGGTATTAACAGGACACTGTATGCTACAGCAGATGAGGAACTTAGACCTGTAATGAACGGGATTTTCTTTGACATTGATTCTGAACAAACTACTCTAGTTGCTTCTGATGCTCACAAACTTGTCTGTTTTACAAGAAAAGATATTAACTCAGATAAGAAGTCTTCATTCATTCTTCCTAAAAAACCAGCTTCAATCTTAAAAACAATTCTTACAAAATTCAATGAAGATGTAACTATACGGTTCGACTCTAAAAACGCCTATTTTTCTTTTGATTCGTTTGTACTTGTTTGTCGTATGGTTGAAGGTAACTATCCGGCATACAAATCTGTTATTCCAAAGAATAACCAGAATAAAATGGTTATCAATAGACTCGATTTTCTTAACAGTACCAGAAGAGCAGCTGTTTGTTCCAATCAGGCAAGCAGTCAAGTCAAATTAAAACTTT
>DOVA01000235.1 GCA_003520315.1 Rikenellaceae bacterium
TCTCGTCATGTCAATACTTATGTAACGTTTGATTCGTCTGCCTTCTGATTCTTCCATCCCACGCCAGTTCTGGAAAGAATCGCTGACCAGAGAGTAAGGCGGGATAGTAACGATAGTATTATCGAAATTTCTAACTTTTACGGAGTATAGACTTACCTCTTCTACTGTCCCATCCGCTCCGTGTTTTGGAGCAGTAATCCAGTCTCCGATGCGCAACATGTCATTTGAGGAGAGTTGCCATCCAGCCACAAACCCGAGAATACTGTCCTTGAAAACGAGCATGAGGACAGCCATGAAAGCCCCGAGTCCAGCAAAGAGAGTTGCCAGGGAGGCATTTATAATTATGCTGAGAATTGAGATGCCTCCAATAAAGTAGGCGATTACAGCAACAATCTGGAAAATAATTTTGACGGGTTTTTTTGCATAGCTCTCAGATTCGGCATAAATGCGAGTCATAGCATTTGTGGCAGCCACAATAGCTCTTATAATAACCACAGTTATGTATATGAGAGCTGCTTTCTGAAATAATTTTACCCAGATTACAGATTTGATGGCTATTGGAGTGCAAAGAAAAAATATAAGTCCTGGGATAGCGTGTGTTAGATAACGAAATACTTTATATTCCAGAAATATATCATCCCATCTGGACTTTGTCATTTTTGCAATATGACCTACAACTTTATTTACTATAAACCTGCAAATGAGGTCGGCAACATATACAATTAGAAATAGAAGAGTTATACTGATAATTTCATCTAGCCAGTCTGCAAGATGAGGAGACATGCCACAATTTACAAGCATTTTGTTTATGGCATCTACGACTCCGAAAAGGGCTGTAGCTCTGGTTATTATTTGCTCCTCGATCAAGATAGCATTTGATTGTATAGTAATAATTACAGTAAGGATGACCATGCATCGCAACCGCACTTTAAGTTGCGATCACCATATCCATTATCTACTCTGGCAACATATGGCCAAAATTTGTTCTCTTTCACCCATTCAAGAGGATAAACTGCGTATTCTCTACTATATTTATGGTTCCATTCAGTAGAACATGCCTCAGGTGCAGTATGAGGCGAGTTTTTAAGAGCTGATTCGGCAGCAGTTATTTTACCAGCCTTAATGTCTTCACACTCTGTCTTTATTGATATCATGGCATCAATAAAACGGTCGATTTCGGCTTTTGATTCACTTTCGGTTGGCTCTATCATTAGCGTTTCATGTACGGGAAACGAGAGAGTAGGTGCATGGAATCCAAAGTCCATCAGACGTTTTGCAATATCTTCAGCACCTATGCCATACTCTTTGATGTAATGTCTAACGTCAATAATGCATTCGTGTGCAACTCTTCCATTTTCCCCTTTGTACAGCGTGTCAAATCCATGTTTCGCCAACCGTACGGACATATAATTTGCGTTAAGAATTGCAATTTGAGATGCCTTTTTCAATCCTGTATTTCCTAGAAGTTTTATATATGCATAAGTTACAGGGAGTAAAAGAGGGAAACCGTAAGGAGAGGAACTTACTGCTTGAACTCCTTGTGAGTTGCGATTTTTAAGATATGGGTGGGAAGGGAGGTATGGTGCAAGTTCTTTGGAGGCACATATAGGGCCAACTCCAGGGCCTCCTCCTCCATGAGGCATTGCAAATGTCTTATGTAAGTTGAGATGACAAATATCAGCACCGATGAAACCAGGATTTGTTATCCCTACTTGAGCATTCATATTTGCTCCATCCATATAAACAAGTCCTCCATTTTCGTGTATGATGGAGATAATCTCTCTTATTCGTTTTTCAAAAACACCATGTGTGGAAGGATATGTAATCATAAGGCAGGATAAGCGATCTCTATTTGCTGTTGCCTTTTCTCTTAATTCTTCAACATTTATATTTCCATTCTCATCACACGAAACCGGTAAAATTTCCATACCGGCCATTGCTGCTGAAGCCGGATTTGTACCATGTGCAGATGTAGGTATTATGGCTATGTTCCTCTCTTTGTGGCCTTTTGCATGATGGTAGGCTCTTATTGTCATCAATCCGGCGTATTCTCCTGCTGCTCCGGAATTAGGCTGCAATGAACATGCATCAAAACCGGTAATTGTAGCAAGATCTCTCTCCAAATCCTTTATTAGAAGCAGAAATCCTTCAACCTGATCTTTAGGGGCAAATGGATGGATGTTTGTAAATTCGCTCCAGCTCAAAGGCATCATCTCGACGGCTGCATTAAGTTTCATGGTGCAGGAACCTAGAGGAATCATGGATTGAGTTAGAGAAATATCTCTCTTTTCCAGTTTCTTGATGTAACGCATCATTTCGGTCTCAGAGTGATATTTATTGAAAACACTTTCTTGGAGTATCTCGCTTTCTCTTCTCATAAAGCCGTTGTACATTACAACTTTAGAAGTCTGGTCCAAATTACATTCAAAGATTTCCAGGATGTCACAAGCCTCTTTGACAGTCGTAATCTCGTCGAAACTAATCATGACTCTCTTGTCATCAGGATAATAGAAATTGAAGCCGCATTCCAGGGCACGCTCTTTTACGACTTCCACATTTGTATTTATGATTTCAATGGTATCGAAAAAGTTGTTGCAAGAGAGTTCAATGCCTGATTTAATAAGTTCCGAAGCAACTGTATGTGCAATAGCGGCAATTCTTTCTGCAATTTCTCGAATGCCGTTTGGCCCATGATATACTGCATACATGCCTGTCATTGTGGCCATCAGAGCTGTCGCTGTGCAGATATTGGAAGTAGCTTTCTCTCTTTTGATATGTTGTTCACGTGTTTGAAGAGCCATTCTCAATGCAGGATTACCAAGTCTATCGACGGAAACGCCTATTATTCTTCCTGGCAGTTGTCTTTTAAATTCGTCTTTAGTAGCCATAAAACCGGCAGTAGGACCTCCAAAACCCATTGGAAGTCCGAAGCGTTGTGCGGAACCAACTGCAATATCTGCTCCCCAAGCCGCTGGCTCCTTGAGAATTGCAAGTGCAAGCAAATCAGCAACGGCTGTAACTAAAATACCTTTCTCATGAGCCGCAGATGTAAATTGGGTATAATCTCGTACTTCTCCGTTAGCTGCAGGATACTGTACCACAGCGCCACAGAACTTGTCATCAAATTTAAATGTGCGAAAATCTCCCTGGACAATCTCTATTCCTAGAGCTGAGGACCGAGTTTCAATTACGGCTTTGACTTGCAAAAATGTCTGTTCATCCAGAAACACTTTGTTT
>DOVA01000260.1 GCA_003520315.1 Rikenellaceae bacterium
TTACACAAGGATATTGACACTACCGCCCGAAATGCTCCAGAAAGGGTATGTGTCCATAGGATGGCCGGCTCTTGGCGATCTCCATCAACTTGATAACCTGAGTGTAAAAGAAGCCAGGGAACATGTTAAAAAGATACTTACAGACGTATATCCGAATACGCCGCAAGTTATTGGTAGGTCCGCGAATCAGATCCTTATGTTCTACCGGGATATTAAGCCAAACGACGCTATTATCGCAGTTGAGGGACATAAGGTTTTAGGAGTAGGAAAAGTTATCGGTGAATATGAGTATAGAGATGGCCTCGCTTTTCCACATTGTATGAATGTCCAGTGGCATAAAAGTACTGGCGAAAAGCTACCAAATCCGAATGAAGGACTAAGAACATGGGTTAATTTATACAAAGATATTGATAATCTGATTGCAATTGAAAAACTGATGGGGAGCTCTGATATAATTCCACCAGAGTTAACTGGTGTGATTGGAAAAATCGAAGGAATTTTAAATAGAAAAAAACAGGTTATATTATATGGCCCTCCCGGTACGGGCAAAACTTACTGGGCAGAAAATGCTTGTCTTGAACTGGCTTCACGAAGAGCTTTCAAAAAGACATTTGAAGAAACAAGCGAGTCCGAGAGGACCTATTTACTAGGAAATGGGAGTTCCAAAGGATTAGTGAGATTTTGCTGTTTTCACCCGTCCTATGGCTACGAGGATTTTATTGAAGGCATAAAGCCAAGTGTGGTGAATGAACAAACCGTCTTTAGTTTAAAAGCGGGAATCTTCAAAAGTTTATGCGAAGAAGCGAAAAAGAGCCCTGATAAGAACTACTATCTAATTATTGATGAAATCAATAGAGGGGACATCTCGCGAATTTTTGGTGAATTGATTACCATCATTGAAACCGGAAAAAGAGAAAGGGAAATGATTCTGCCTTTATCAGGTGAATCTTTCAGTATTCCGGAGAATGTTTATATTGTTGGTACGATGAATACTGCAGATAGGTCTATTACCTTGCTGGACGTGGCTTTGCGCAGAAGATTTGGATTTTTAGAACTGATGCCGGACTACAGCCTCTTGTCAGCAATTACAATCGAAAATTTACCTGTTGGGTTATGGCTATCAGAATTAAATAGAAGAATCGTTGAGCACGTTGGACGGGACGCTCGCAATCTTCAAATAGGACATTCTTATTTTATGGAAAAGGGGATACCTATCAAGGACTTTGATAGGCTACGCAAAGTTATCCAAGAAGATGTTATTCCTTTGATAGAGGAGTACTGCTATGGCGATTACATAACGATTTCTAAGATCATTGGCAGTAGCTTCGTTGATACATCAAAACAAGAAATCAATCATGAACTGTTTAAAACGGCCAACAAAGCGGATTTGATTTCTGCCCTACTCGAGCCCAAACCAGAAATTGCAACTTCATCATCTGTTCAACCAGCCGAAAACGAGGATGATCAAGGGCTAGAAAACGAAGAATCCTTTGGAGAACAGGGATCATGAGCGGTTTAACCATGAATATTAGGGAATGGGAAGAGGTTTTGCCACAGAAGGGAAATCCTCTATATCACCGGTTCATAGAAGATGAGGCTTCAAAGCACACCATTAATGTGTTAAATGAGAAAGGTATTTTGAGTATCCTTGAATTAAAGGACGGCCTCAAGATAACTTCTAATTCGTATGTCGGTAAAATTAAAATTGGGGACCTTCAGATCAATATCCACCCTAAAATTGAGGGTATGCCACTTTATAGATTGTTGAAGTATGCTTATGGGCTTCGGGACCTGAATATATTTGATGAAGCGATCCACGATATCAATTTTTCCCCGTTTCACGATCTTTTAATTTATCAGCTCTATGCTGAGGTTGAGGATTTGGTATACAGGGGTCTCAATAAGAAATACAAGAAAACGGAAGAAGACTTGGAAGCCCCAAGAGGACGAATCGACATCAAAAAGCTTGCTACAAGAAGTACTGCCTCAAGCGCGACTCTTCCCTGCAGCTATTTTGAAAGAAGTGAAGATAATGAATTTAACAGGGTACTTCTAGCGGGGTTATATTTAGCGTTAGGACTAACGGAAGATTTAAGTTTAAGAATTCGCCTGCATAGATTATGCAAAAGCATGGAAGAGAGCGTAAGTCGAATAGAGCTTAATAGAGGGATTTTACTAAAGACTCTCAAGAGTATTGATCGACTAAGTAAACGCTATCGATCAGCTCTTGAACTCATAAATCTTCTGTTTGAATCACAAGGGATTCGACTGGAAGATGGAAGTATGTACATAAAACTAAACGGATTCTTCTTTGACATAAACATGTTCTTTCAATCACTGCTCTCAAAATTAATGAAAGAAAATCTTGAGGGTTATACGGTGCGGGATGAGTATACCTTGCATGAACTATTTGCATATACACCGGGGTTTAATCCTAAAAGAAGATATGCGCCCAAGCCACGTCCGGATTTTGCGGTTATGAAGGGGAGTAAAGTCATCTGCTTACTGGATGCTAAATATAGAGATATTTGGGAAACA
>DOVA01000190.1 GCA_003520315.1 Rikenellaceae bacterium
GATCACTGATTGTTGGTATTATCCTGCTAGGAGTGGGATTGACAATGGGCTTATTCGATAGGAGCCTGCAAATATACAGCAAGGGTATTGTAGGTTTATCTCTTTTTCCATTTGCTTCCTACATTAAGCTCAGGATGATAAGAAACAATCCTTTGAATATGAAGGACGTCATTATTGAAGAAAATGACGAGAGTCTCCTTAGCCTTAAAAACGAGTCAGATGCAAAAGCATTCAGAATTGTTCAGAGTGCAATCTTCCTGAGTTACATGGGTTATACTCTATTGGTGCCTGAAGATATTTTTGAGGCTGTTGGATACTGATGGTACTGACCTTGACATCCTTTATCTCTCAAGGGATCATGTCATATTTAGACAATAAAGACTATAATATTGATTCCGAAGAATAAGGGATTGGTATAAATACAAAAAGACTAAATCAGTTTTAGTAATATAATTAGCATTGTCATTTGACGATCAATGACAATGCTGTTTTTATTTCTCAGGTTTTGTGTTGCATCATGTCTTGAGTGCAAAAGTTCATGCGGCAGATTTGAAGATGATTGATTATAATCATATAATTTGTGGTTGACCTTCACATCCCATAAATGTATTGGAGATATCAATTCCCTAATATTATTTCCAACAAAGGATAACCTTCAAATGAATCTTTTAGAAGATTGTTATGAAAAAGAAACAAAATAATTTGCAAATAGGTGTAACTTTTTATTTGTGCCTTACGAATAAGTAGTGTCACACAAAAGAAAGTTAAACGAGGTGCACTTCCTATGATTTCTGACAAATCTCTCTATGCGTCTTTTTTAGAGGGAGATAGGGTTTCCTTTGAGGAGCTTGTACTACGCCATCGTCATGGGATGGTGTATTTTCTGATGCAATATGTGAAAAGCCCTGAAACCGCAGAGGACCTCTCACAAGAGGTTTTCGCATACATCTTCGTTAACCCGGAGCGGTACTGTCAGGACTATGCATTCAAAACCTATCTCTACATGCTTGGAAAAAGACGCGCCATAGATTATATACGAAAAGAGACTCGCTATGAGAAAATCCCTCTGGAGGAGTCTATGATAACAGACAGCAGCTCTCTGGAGGAGTCCATCTACCGACGTAAAGATGCAACCGAGCTTCGGAAACATATTCTTGAACTGAGTATAGAGGACCAGAAAGTGATTACACTTATGGATCTCAATGGATTATCAATTGCAGAAACCGCCATGGTGATGGGTAAGTCAGTTGTATCTGTAAAAGTGCAGTCACACCGGGCTAAGAAACGTTTAAAGAAAATCATGTTAAATGGAGGTTTTTCCTATGAAGTCTGACAGGGAGTTTTTAGACGGAATATATAAAAAAGCGGAGAAGGTTGATATTGCGAAGACCGTATCCAATGAGGACATTTCACTGTTGAAAAATATGGGGAAAAGAAAGATATCCTATGTTCCAAGGCGTGCAGTCCAATTTGCAGGCTCGTTTGCGGTGCTTGTGCTTATCTTCTCTGTCTCCGGAATGATCCCCCAAACGGGAAACCAAAAAGATCCCAGAATTGTTCCAAGGGTTGCTTCAGGAGTCATGGACCTCACGGAGGACCATCCTCTGATTCAGCAGGCTACAGAAATCCTTGAGGTGGAAGCAGAAAAAATAGAAAAGAGTATTCCACTCAGCGTGGTGGGAACCTATAAGAAATCTGGAAAGGAACCACTGTCGACAAGCTTTTTGGAAAAAAATGAACTGGGAATACAGGAAGGCCAGAAGGCCATTCTGTTTCTGAAAGTATAAGATGGGCAAGTGCAGGTGCTGGATGTGTTCTATTGGGAGGAAGAGATAGGATCTTTTATAAATGTCTTCCGGGAAACCCTCACCAGAGAACTGCTCGAAAAAGTAAAACAATGAAAGAAGGATATTCTCATGAAAAAAATAATGATAGTTATGATGTCTGTTGTAATTGCTTTAGGTGTTTTTTCAGGTTGCTCCAAGACAGACGGTGAAAAGGAGAAACCGGGAAATGCATCTAATGTGACTTTGGAGGAAGTCTACACTGCAGTAAAAGGAGCATATGGTGAGAACTATCTGCCCAATATGGAAATTCCTGCTGAAATGCTGGAAACGGAGTTTGGCCTGACCAAAGAGTTATATGTGGAAGTTAAGGCAGAGCAGCCTATGATCGGTGTTCATGCAGACCGTGTAGTCATTGTCAAGGCAGCGGAAGGAAAGGCTGACATCGTTGAGGATGCCTTAGTTGCAGCCAAGGAGAAAAAGGTCAGTGACACCATGCAGTACCCAATGAACCTGGCGAAGATAGATGCTGCCAAAATCCTTCGAGAAGGAGAATATGTAGTGTTTCTTCTTGTAGGGGCAGTCAATGATGCAGCAGAACCAACCGAAGAAGAAGCAAAGGAATTTGCTGAAAATGAAGTGCAAAAGGGTGTGAAGGCGTTCAACAACCTTTTCAAATAATGAGGGATTCAGATGGTTTTTAGCAGCATAACCTTTCTGTTTTATTTTCTTCCGGCGATGATGATTCTCTATGTGCTTGTGCCCCACAAGCTCAAGAATCTGGTGATGATTCTCGCAAGCTTTGTGTTCTACGCCTGGGGTGAGGTGCGGTTTGTTCCAGTTATGCTGGCACTTTCCGTGGTAGATTTTGTCTTTGCCAAGCTTATGGAAAAGAATAGAGCGGATGACAAGAAACGTAAACTCTATATGTTAATCCCTGTCTTATGCAATTTAGGTGTACTTATCTATTTTAAGTACACCAACTTTATTATGGGGAATCTTTTTGGACTCTTAGGTATGGAGTCTCCCTTTGTTCAGGTCGTTGTGCCCATCGGAGTGTCCTTCAACTCCTTTCAGTCCATCTCCTATGCCATTGATGTATACCGGGGTACCACCAAATGCGAAAAGAAGTACTACAACTACCTGGCTTATACCACGCTCTTTCCACAGATTATTGCAGGACCCATTGTCCGGTATGTGACTGTGGAAGACGATCTCGATGATCATATGCTGACAGTGGAGAGTTTTTCTTTAGGTATGCGGCGGTTTATTCTGGGGCTGGGAAAAAAAGTCCTCATTGCCAACAATGTGGGGCTTCTTTGGAGCCAGATATCGGAAGGGACAGCAGGAGAACCTTCAGTACTTTTATACTGGATTGGAATCCTTGCCTATACTTTTCAAATATACTTTGATTTTTCCGGGTATTCAGATATGGCCATCGGGCTTGCCAGAGTCTTTGGACTGAGATTTGATGAGAACTTCAACTATCCATATATGTCCAGAAGCATCACAGAGTTCTGGAGAAGGTGGCACATTACTCTGGGTGCCTGGTTTAGGGATTATGTCTATATACCTTTGGGTGGAAACAGGGGATCTAAAGGGAGGCATCTGCGAAACCTCCTTGTTGTCTGGGCACTGACAGGTCTTTGGCACGGCGCCTCCTGGAATTTTATGATTTGGGGAATCTATTTTTCACTGATTCTCCTCCTTGAAAAATACTACCTTCTGGGAAAGCTGGAGAAACTGCATTCCTTTGCAAGGCATATCTACACCATGCTTGTGGTGATGGTGAGCTGGGTGATCTTCTACTTTGAGGATCTTTCGAGGGTACCTGAGTACCTGAAAGGGATGTTTGGATTTGGGAAGGTACCGCTCTGCAACCAGCAGTCACTCTATTATCTTCTAAGCTACGGGATGATTTTCATTTTAGCAGCCTACTTCTCAACACCTCATGGCATAAAAAAGTTAGAGGATAAGGAGCAAAGTACCAAGGCTTCGTTTAACCTGTTTTCCACAGCAACCTATGGATTCCTCTTCTTTGCAAGCGTTGCCTATCTTGTGGACAGCA
>DOVA01000058.1 GCA_003520315.1 Rikenellaceae bacterium
GCCCGAACCGCCGTGCCGCGTCCTCTGCAGCTTGCTGCCCCTCTGGAACCAACGTGGAAATAGACGTTAAATTCTGGAACAATGGAGAGGGCATTCGAAATTTGTTGAAATATTACATCAGGTGACATGCTAAGTTGCCATATACAGTTTTTGTTTCTTGGGCCGTCTTTTCCCAAGAAAAGAACTTCAAGCGTTCGAATCCTTTAATGATACATTGATTCCTATAGTTATTGTCAGAAAGAACTTCTTCTACTCTCCGAGCAAGTGACTCTGGATCATTCGGATCAAAATAACAGGCGGCATCTGCTCCGATTTCAGGGAGTGAACTAGAATTGCTCAGTATTGCAGGACAACCACAGGAAAATGCTTCTAGAATGGGTAGTCCAAAACCTTCGTAAAGAGAAGGGAACACGAATGCCTGCGCATTTGCATACAACTGTTTCATGATATAGTTGTTTGTTTTAATATAATGTACTTTCGAAGAGAGATCTAGTTTGCGGAGCATTTTCATTTCATTTAGGTCGAATGGTCCTCCTCCGGCACAGTAAATGTGAAGGTTCTCATATTTCTTCAACAGTTTGGCCATAGTTTTTATGAAAAAGATAAAATTTTTATAACCCTTTCGGTTCCCAACATAGAGTAAGTATGGCTTTTTTAAAAAAGAACTGTTTACAGAAGAATCTATAGGGGATTTAATTTCGCTCTCAAATGGATTTCCATGATATACGACATGAATCAGATCTGGGTCGACATCAAATAATTTTATAATATCTTTTTTTGTATTTTCAGATACGGCGATAATACTGTTTGCACTTTCGATAAGTTGTTTTTTTCCCTCTTTTGTTCTGTCGTAGGGTGAGAAAAAGTCTGGGTAAAGTTCATGAATCATATCGTGAACTGTTAATACATAGGGTTTATTCATGAGATACTTTGTGAAATATGGATCATAGTATGTTGGATGGAAAAGGTCAAATTCTTGTTTCTTCAAAAAACGAACAGATTCTCTTTGATTACTACGTAGATTGTTTAATACATCGATTGGCGCAACCTTCCGAATGATTGGAAACCCAATACGTGCAATCTTTCGAGCAACTGGCAATCCGAGATGCATAATCTTTTGAATAGTTGGAGACTCTTGTGCATCACATAAAGGTATATTGTTGTTTTGCCGGGCCCTGTTTGTTAAATGGAGGTTGCGAAGGTTCTCATTACGCGATTTACACAGTGCAAGGGTGAGTTCAATATCTGGATCCTGAGATAGTCGACCCATCAGTTCACAAAAGTAACGTGAAATACCACCGTAGTTTTGCAGCGTGAAGATCTGGTGATCATAGAGGATTCTCATGCATTATCCCTGCCCATTTTAAGGAACTCCATATCTTGAAAAGTCTTTTTAGCCATTTTGAATTTTACCAATGGGAATATCAACCAATATAACTTGCATACAAGGAGCCACATTCTTTTATCTATTTTTTTAGGCGTGAAAAAATGTATATTATTAGAGGAGTAACAATTCACTCTAAATTTTTGAGCTATAACTTGCAGTGTCTTTGCAGAGTAGAACGAAACATGTTGGCCATGCTCCAAGCCATAGTACCACCAATCATCAGGCTTGGGCACGGGCCTCGGCAATAATTCTGTTGAAAAAATAACATTGCGAGATATTGCAAAAATTTTTGCAATGTCATCAAGAGGGTGAACAAAATGTTCAAAGCTTTCAAATGAAGTGATTACGCCAATTTCTGTGTCATTTAGAGAGTATTCAAAACCTCGTGCAAATATATTTTGTGTGTACGGATCGTGCCAATAAAAATTGAAACCAATATCTCGCATTAAACGGGTAAGAATACCATAACCCCCTCCATAGTCGAGGCAGTTGGCGCCTTTAGAAAAAAAGCAGTATAATATACACGAAGTTATTTTAGCATCGTAGATATTGCGTAACAGGATACCCGTATCAGTACAATTAATTGGATTTACATATGCCTCTTGCAGCCAGTAGGGGTTCTCAGTACAAAGGTAATCACAGTCTGGACATTGAAAATATTGAACCTCATATTTGTTTAGGATTTTGCCTAAAAATACAGGGATCATAACCTCTCCACAAATATTGCACAATTTTTCCATATATCCTCCGTATGCTTTAGAATTTAATATATCTTAGAATGTATTTTGATTTAATTGTCTTCAATCCAGACATAAATTTTATGCATCTTGACTGAGAGTACCAGATTCTTTCCGTAAATCTGTCTGCAGAAACATTCCAAATTACAAATTTGGGATGTTTCAGTGGAAATTTCATTTTCCCGATTGGCAAATTTGAAAATTTACTATCTTCCTTGGTGTGCGTACTTGATTGACCAAACCCGATGTTTGAGATGAGATTTTGGTTTGGAATGATTGAGAGGCCACAATTAATCCAGCAGGAAAACACCCATTGATAATCCCATGTATCAATTGACCCATTATACACAGAGTCGAAAACAGATTTCCAGTACTTCACTGCTCTTTTGTCAGGAAGTATACCTTTGAGATATCCATTCTCACGGATCTCTGGCCAAGCAGTCATTTCACTGTCATATAAGTCCCAAGCACGCTTCCATGATGCCCACCCCCAGATATGAGGATACCGCGAAAAATAATAACTAGTTTCCGTAGGTTCTCTCTTAAACTGGAAGTTATCACCAGAAATCATCATGATCCGCTCGTCATCACGGTAATGTTCAAGGAGATCTTGACAGAACAGAAAGAAACTCTGATCTGGTATACAGTCATCTTCAAGAATGATCCCTTCTTCAACATGAGAAAAAAACCAATCTATTGCGGAACTTATCGCGCGTTTACAACCTAGGTTTTCGTCCCGGAAAAGCGTTTTTACTTCGCAATCCCAGTCAATAGAACTCACTACATAGTCTCGGACTGCTTGGACCTTTTCGTCTTCGCCTGGGTGATCTGCTCTGGGGCCATCTGCAGCTATGTACAACTGTGAGGGTTTCGCTTGGCGAATTGCTTTAAACACCTGTTTGGTTGTATCAAGCCGGTTGAAGACAAGAAATAGTACTGCGGTCTCCAGCGGATAAGGGGATGTGAATCTCCCATCTTCACTCATTTACCAATACCTTCTCGAAATATTCTATTGTCCTCTTGAGCCCATCCTGCAGTTTAACCTTTGGCGCCCAGTTCAATTTCTCTTCAGCTAAATCAATGACTGGTTTTCTCTGCTTTGGATCATCCTCTGGAAGCGGTTTGAACACAATGCGGCTCTTTGACCCGGTCAGAGCAACAACCATCTCTGCCAATTCCAGAATGGTGAATTCAGAGGGGTTTCCCAGGTTAACAGGGCCGGTGAACCCTTTTTCAGTATTCATCATCCGCATCATGCCGTCTACAAGATCATCGATGTAGCAAAAACTGCGGGTCTGCGTACCGTTACCGTAGACCGTGATATCCTCGTTTTTAAGCGCCTGGACAATGAAATTGCTGACCACACGACCATCATTGGGGTGCATCCTGGGGCCGTAGGTGTTGAAGATACGGATTACCTTGATATCCAGCCCATGCTGGCGGTGGTAGTCGAAAAACAATGTCTCTGCACAACGTTTCCCTTCATCATAGCACGCGCGCGGCACGATGGGATTGACATTGCCCCAATAGATTTCAGGTTGAGGGTGGACGGTTGGATCGCCATACACCTCGCTTGTTGAAGCCTGAAGAATTGGAACACGCAGCCGCTTCGCCAGCCCCAGCATGTTTATCGCCCCCATTACGGAGGTTTTAGTTGTCTGTGCCGGGTTGAACTGATAATGTACCGGGCTTGCAGGACAGGCAAGATTGTAGACCTCGTCTACCTCAACATACAGTGGGAAAGTGATATCGTGGCGCAAAATCTCAAAATTTTTATTATCGAGGAGATGCGCTACATTTTGACGACTCCCCGTGAAGAAATTATCGACACAGAGCACCTCGTGCAGTTCCTTCAATAGTCTCTCACAGAGATGAGAGCCGATAAAACCTGCTCCGCCCGTGACCAAGATTTGTTTTCTCATTTTATCCCTCTTATTCTAACCAATATCCTCATATGCATTTGTTGGACGAAATTAGATGTATGACCTTAAAACCTCTTAATCTCTGAAACAATTGAAAATGAAGGCTGAATACCAGGGTGTGATTCGACCTGTTGCTTCCAACCATACCAATATTTTGGTGCAACGACTAACTTTCTTTCGTTCATGAGATATGCACCCCACCATGAGAATGAACTATTTGCTATGACTCCAACCTCGCATAGAGTCATTACTGCTAGATCAACTTGCATAGAATTTCTTGAAATAATTTTTGGTTCGATCTCTTGGAAGCAATTCATTACATATGGTGGATCGTCTGATAAAAAGATAAAGAATGGATCTTCTACTCTTTCTTTGATGAAATCTATAGCATCTTCATAATATGACTTAGGAAGATCGATTCCTTTTTCACCCATAAAAGACTCGCGTACATAATCACCTCTTCTAATGTGAACAAAGACCTTGGTGTAACTTTCCGGTATACCGGAAAGGAGTTGTCTTGCTTTTGCTACATATTCTCCTTTAATATGTAAGTTTAATATGGATATCAGATCCGGGTTGAAAAGAAGTTCTGATTGAAAGAAGTAGGTATTTACGTATCTTATGCATGGTAGCAATCCTTTCCGTTCCCCCCACTTGGGCAAAGGACGAGAATTAATATCTCTTTGCTGTTGAATGTAGTTTATTACCCTCATTTTACATAACGGCCTAAGCAATAACGGCACAATAATAATCCGGAATAAGCAACATACGTACCTATTAGAGTTATGCCAGATACCGCGTTTGTCAAAGTCAAAAGAATCAAAAAACATCCTCATATTTAAACATATAATTCGTTCATTCCTCTTTGAGATTGTTTTTAAAAACATGTACTGGAAAATTTGATTGCCCAATCTCCCATCTGCCAGAAAAAGCAACACTTTATCCCTCCAATAAGCGATTGGATATTGCCACATAATTTGCATAACTGAAGTTTTCCATTTCAGGATTATATGACCGAATCTCTAGACCTTTCGGAAACACTTTTGCAACTTTGAATCCTCTACCTTCTAGAAATGTATAAAGTTCCATAAGGCTCGTGTGTGAGTCGAGATTCGCACCCCCGTACTCAAACTGAATATAATCGATATAATCACTAGAGAGATACTTTCCAAAACCTACAAATGCCTTTAACTCATGACCCTCGACATCAACTTTTAAATAATCTATGTGCGGGATCTTCTTTCTCTCGATGTAATCCACAGCACAGATTGTTTCTATCTCTTCAGATTTTGACAATTCGATATTATAGTATCTCAAGTCTCTTCTGTACAATGACGCTAGCCCGCTTTGCTCTTGATCGTAATAAATAAGACATTTTTCTCCAGTATCAGAAAGCCCTTTTTTGTTTAGAAAAACATTGTCATAGGTTCTGAATCTATCCTCTAAGTCCTCGAAGCATTTGGCAGTAGGTTCGAAAACATGAATGTCAGCAGGTACATTATGCTGCTCAGCGCAATCCAAGAGCATTTGGGTGTATTCCCCGATGTTGGCTCCGACATCAAAAATTATTCTCTTCTTTTCTTTATCTTTAGAGAAGTCTGCAAAGAGATTTTCCAAAAAATGTTTCTCTCCATTCGTCTCAAAATTACAATTGTTGTTGTTTTCGATCCGATCGAATGTGCTTATCAAAAGAGATCGTATCTTTGTTTTAAACCGACCTGGTTTTGTTATCATCATATTTGGTTATACCATCACGTCTTAGATACTTTTCGAAAATGGAAGAGTCCTGTACCGAAGCCCTTACGAGAATCATAATGCTCATAAAGTTCACGACCATAATGGTACTTCTCTTCGATGAGCACTAATTTTGGGAATATCTCAAGGACATATTCTCGTGTAAATGCCCTGTGAGCATTAAAATAAACTCTGCATTCCGAATCAACTGGCACGGATAGGTATAAATTTCCTCCTGGAGCTAAAACCCTTTGAAGTTCTTTTGCAGCTTTTTCGCTTCCAAAAGCATCGATTGGATCACCATATCTACCTAGCCCTATGTGTTCCACAACACATAAAGACGACAGCGAATCTATAGAATTATCCTCAAATGGTAGGTCTAAAATCGAGCCTCTTGTAAAGAATAGATTCTCCAATTCCAATTCGATAGGCCTAATATCAACCATTGTAATTGGCACAAACTGAGATAAAATGCCAATTGTTTTAGCAGAACTACCTATATCGTAATGGTGTGATGGTTTAAGATTAAAAATTTTCTTTGAAGCCCATGTGTCCTGAAAAAAGTAGGTGGGTTCAAGCGGCGTATGATCGAGATTGTCGAATAGGCATGGATAAAAGTCAATGGCTTGAAACATTCTATTATCGCTCTGCTGTCGGAAATGGTAAAGTTGGCTAAAAAACCAAATATACCTTCTAATTAGAGATAACGGTCTAAATTTAAAAAACTCTTTGATCGACAGTAGAATAACTAGGAAATTACGCAAATTTGACATATATATCCCCCCACAGCAAATCGTCATCGAATGAACTTAGTGCCTCATATAATTCCTCCTGAGTAACCCATTTTGAGTAGTACAATTTATGTGATTCTGCGATTGAGAAGTTAAATTCTGCATGCCCTATTGATAAAAGATGATCAATACATTTTTGGGCATCATCAAAGAATTCTTTCGTAAATTCAAATGATATAAATGGAATAGGTTTAGTCAAGCCCTTTAATACAGGATATTCGAAACCTTCGACATCAATTTTACAGAACTTCGGCAAACCGTATTTTAGTATTAATTTATCTAAAGTGGTAATTGACACTAATTGAGTCTCAGGCCAAGTGTATTTATTAGAAAATCGACCCTCCCTCATCCACTTATCCGACATTGTGGATATCACTGAAGTTTCGGAAATGTGAAGTGGCAAGTAGCCTTCTTCTTCACCTAGTCCTTTATTGACTAAAAATATCCTTCCGTTATATCCTTGCAATCGATTAAGCAATCTATTCCCATATGATCTACTAAGTACTTTAAAACAAGCCTCTTGCGGTTCAATACTAACAACCTTAGCACCTAGTTCCAAGAAAATCTCCGTTCTGTTTCCTATATTTGCCCCCACATCAAAGCACAAGTCTCCTGTGTCTATAAATTGAGAATAAAGATTATAAATCTCACTTTGGCCATTTGATTTATTTAATGCCTGTAATAATCTTTTAACAATGCGCATCATCAGAATGCCTCTTAAGAGTGCATAATTCCCAACACTAATTTTCAATTATCCATTCCATAACCGGGGCAAGTAAACCCGGTCTTTTAGCAATCCAATATGGTGAATCACTTAAACCTCCTTTAATCGTTAAAAAAATCACAGGGGCATTTTTACCCGGTTCACAAATCCATTCTCTGAAATGTAATCCCCCAATAAATTCAATTCTATATGTGCCTTCATTAAGATATCTTTTTGGAATTTTGCTTTTGAGATGATTTTCACCGATTATTAAATCTTGATTACTAATTTCAGTAACAGGTCAGGTATACCTG
>DOVA01000001.1 GCA_003520315.1 Rikenellaceae bacterium
AAGAAACAGGCGATATATCATTTGTCAACGATGGAGAGATAAGTAAGATGAACAGCATCAACGAGTTGAGACTTGCAATAGAAAACGCTTACAAGTAAATATGGACGAAAGACTTGAACAAAAACTGGGTTTTGATCGTATTCGTTCAATGACTGAATCAAGGTGTTTCACTTCAAAGGCAAGAGAGCGCGCTAACGGCAACCTTTTCAGCATATCTCTTGCAGATATAGAGGAAGAGTTGTCTAAAAGCGACGAGATGAGACTTATTATTATGTTCGAATCCGGTTTTCCGGATTCCGGATATGTAGATACCTATCCTTTTCTTAAGCAGTTAGAGCATCCATCTTATATACTTGATTTAAACTCACTGGTCAGACTTAGAAGTTCACTCGAAACCATAAGACAGATTGTCATTTTTTTTCGGAACGTAAAAGAGGGTAAATATCCAAGATTGAGAAAAATGGCTGATTCTATTGTTTCTTTTCCGGAAGTTAACAGAAGGATTGACGCAATAATAGACAAGTTTGGAGATATTAGAGATAACGCTTCTTCTGAACTTCAATCCATAAGAAAAAGTCTTAAAGACAAAGAGGGACAGATTTCAAGAAGGATACAGGCTATACTTAAGAATGCCCAATCTGAAGGTTTTGTTGAGGAAGATGTGTCAATTTCAGTGAGAGAAGGAAGAGTTCTGATACCTGTATCTGCATCCAACAAAAGGAAAATACCAGGTATTATCTATGATGAATCTGCTTCAGGAAAGACAGCTTTTGTAGAACCTCTTGAGATAGTTGAATTAAATAACCAAGTCAGAGAATTACATTTTGCAGAGCAGAGAGAAATAGTACGAATTCTTACTGAATTTTCCGATTTTCTTCGTCCTTATTTACCGGAATTACTAAAGTCGGCAGAATTTTTGTCTGAAATTGATTTTTTGAGGGCAAAGGGACTTTTGGCTATTCAAATGCAGGCCGGGAAACCAATAATATCTTCAGAACAGTTAGTTGTTCTTAATAAGGGGAGACATCCAATTCTTGAATCAGCATTGAAAAAGGAGGGTAAAGAAATAGTACCACTATCTTTTTCACTAAGCAAGGAAAAACATATACTTCTAATCTCTGGTCCAAATGCGGGAGGGAAATCTGTCTGTCTGAAAACTGTTGGTTTGCTGCAGTATATGTTTCAATGCGGGTTTCTTGTTCCTGCTTCTGAAGTGTCTGAATTTGCGGTATTTAATGAAATTTTTATTGATATAGGAGACGAACAGTCCATTGAGAATGATTTAAGTACATATAGTTCACATCTTAAAAATATGAGAGACATTCTTTTGCATGCAGATAATCACTCACTTGTACTTATAGACGAATTTGGTTCCGGCACCGAACCTGCGGCGGGAGGCGCTATAGCAGAGGCTGTGCTTGCAGAAATTGAAAAGAAGGGGGTATTTGGAGTAATTACAACACACTACAGTAATCTGAAATATTATGCAAGTGGAAGTAAGGGAGTTATCAACGGTGGAATGCAGTTTGACGTACAGAACATAAAACCACTTTTTAAACTGGAGATTGGCACTCCCGGCAGTTCCTTTGCATTTGAGATAGCAAGAAAAATGGGTCTTCCGGAGGAAGTTGTCAAATCGGCTGAAGAGAGAGTTGGTAATGATTTTGTTGACCTTGAAAAGCATCTTAAAAAAATTGCAAAAAATAAAAGGCAGCTGGATGAGAAACTTGCAAGGATAAAAAACACCGACAGAGTTTTAGAAAGTATAACAGATAAATATCAAAAAGAACTGGAGGATATACAGTCTCTTAAAAAATCAATTATCGAAAATGCCAAAAAGGAAGCAGCATCAATAATTGCAGAAGCAAACAAAAAAGTTGAGCAGACTATTAAAGAGATAAAGGAGAGTCAGGCGGAGAAAGAGAAAACTAAAATTCTCAGGAAGGAACTTGTTGAGTTCAAAAATGAGATACAGTCCGAAAATCCTAGTGAGGAAGACATCAGAATTGCGAAAAAAATGGATCAACTTTTGAGAAGGAAAGAAAGACAAGCCGAAAAAAGAGAGGAGAGAAACCGAAAAAACACTGTTTTTATACAAAAAGATCCAATATTGCCGAAAGCAGAATCAGCAGGGTTAAAAATTGGCGATAAAGTCAGGGTTGATGAGGGAGACGTGGTTGGCGAGATTATCAGGATTGAAGGTGAGGAAGTGAGAGTGGCCATAGGAAGCATTATAAGTAGAATTGCAAAGAAACGCCTCAGCAAAATATCCGGCAAAGAATTTGCAAATTTCAACAACAGTTCTGTTAAGAGTTTTGTTGTTGAAGGGAGTTCGATATCAGAAAGAAAATTGAACTTCAAGCCTTCGATCGATGTTAGAGGCCAAAGGGTAGAAGAGGCAATAGACAATGTAACAAGGTTTGTAGACGATGCCCTTATGGTAGGTGTAAATGAAATAACGATTCTTCACGGCAAAGGGAATGGTATTTTGAGAGAGGAACTGAGAAAGTATCTTAAAACAATGGGAGTTGTAGAGAGTCTGAGAGATGAAGATATTCAATTTGGTGGTTCAGGAATCACAATCGTAAAACTTATATAATTTTGTAAAATTAACTCAATAGATATGAAAAAGATTTCGATCATTTTAATGGCAATTGCCTTTTTATTTCTTGCTTCATGTACAGGCAGGGAAAAGGAAATATCCCAAAAAACTCTTTCATTTCTTGATGCTTACTTCAAAACCGACTTTTCTCATGCAGGAACTTTTTGTACCAATGCCATGGCACTTGAACTCAAGGACAAGTTTAAGAGTATTGATTCGCTTGATCCTGTCATTAAAGAGATGTTGAAAAATCACTCCCGCCTGATACAGACCCAAATACTGGCAGTTGAAAGGTTCAAGAGAGGAGACTCGGCTAGAGTCAGTTATCGTGTGATAATGCCTGAAGGAAAACAATATTTTGACAAATCAATTTCACTTGTTATGGAAGACAAGGAGTGGAGAATATCTAAACTTGGCAAATAGGAGAAAAGGTGCGGCTGTTTGATTCTCATACACATTGCGAATTTTCTCCCGATTCGCGCATAAAGATGAAAGATGCTATCGAAAGAGCTTTTCAGACGGGGCTTAGAGGTATTACATTCACAGACCATCTTGATATTGACACTCCGACGCAGGACAGGAGCTTCATGTTCAATCCTGCGGAGCAACAGGTGGCTATTGACAGTTTGAATAAAAGAGAAGGCATAGAAGTTTTGAAGGGAATTGAAGTCGGACTTCAGCCACACACTCTGGAAAAGGTTGCAGACTATCTGGAGGGGTCGTTTTTTGATCAAATAATCGTATCTGTCCATTTTGTTGATGGAGTAGACCCATACCACCAACCATATTATGATGGTAAGGATTTGAGAATGGCATATGGGAGATATCTTGACATTATTTTTTACTGTATAACAAAGTACAAAGATTTTGACATTCTTGGTCACTTCGATTATATTGCAAGATATGCACCTTATTGTCAAAAGTCAATGCTTTATGCCGATTTTCCGGTGCAGTTTGATAGAATACTCTCAACACTTGCTTCACAAGGCAAAGCACTAGAAATAAATACGGGGACATACAGAGAAAAAAACGGCAGCAAACCGGTACTTGACTCTTGCGTTTTAAAAAGATTTAAAGAGTTGGGAGGAAAATATGTTTCTCTTGGTTCCGATGCTCACGATCTGGAAAGGATAGGTGAAAATTTTGCCTATTATAGTCACTTGATCAAAGATTGCGGTTTTGAGTATATAACTCATTTCAAGAAGAGAGAACCAGAACTCATAATGATTAATTAATCATCTCGTTATGAAAGCAATGCCTTCTATTCCTTTTTTTCATTTTTCTTTTGATAGTCTTTATATCGACGAGTTATCTTCAGATAATTTATAAATTGTTCTTCAGTTAATACTTTTTTAAAAGCATCTTCAGTCTTTTGATTCCAAATCTTCTGAACTCCAAGATAATTTTCGGATGACTGAATACCTGCCTTTTTCATTCTCTCAAATTCTGCAGACATAGCAATAAAATTGTGTTGCAAAATTGAATCAACATAAAAAAGTTGAGTATCCGTAAGCTTTAATTCTTTTTGCAGATTCTCAGCCTGAATGGCAGCCATCTCGGCAGGACTTTTGGGAGTCTGCTCCTGTTCCTGAGCATATATTTGATGCGCTAATATTAAGAATATTAAACAATTAACGACTTTAAAAACGACTTTCATGACTTTAATTTTATACAAAAATAATATTATCTTTGTAAAAATGACTATTAATGAATAAAACGACCTATTTTACTTCAGTCTTACTATTCTCCTTTTTATCAGTAATTAAGGGAGAGGCATGTACAAATGTTATTATCACCAAGGGAGCTTCCATGGATGGTTCTGTGATGGTGTCATATTCTGCAGATTCCCATCAGTTGTATGGAGAACTTTACTTTGTAAAGGGGGGCACTCACAAACCCGGAGAAATGTTGAGAGTATACGAATGGGATACAGGGAAATACTTAGGGGATATTCCTCAAGTTCCTGTCACATATACGCAAATCGGCAACATGAATGAACACCAGGTCATAATCACAGAAACCACTTTCGGAGGACTTCCTCTCGAAGATACTACAGCTCAAATGGATTATGGTTCTTTGATTTATTTAACTTTACAAAGAGCAAGAAGCGCCAGAGAGGCTATTAAGATCATGACTGATTTTGTAGCAGAATATGGGTATCGTTCAGAAGGAGAATCATTTTCTATTGCTGATAAGGATGAAGCATGGATTCTTGAAATGATAGGCAAAGGGATGAATGTGGTGAATGGTAAAAATGTAAATAAAGGTGCAGTATGGGTTGCCGTTAGAATCCCAGATGGATGTATATCTGCACATGCCAATCAGTCAAGGATTACTACATTTCCACTCAATGATCCTGACAACTGTCTTTATTCTCCTGATGTAATAACTTTTGCACGCAAAAATGGGTATTATAAAGGCGATGATAAGGATTTCAACTTTTCTGAAGCTTATGCTCCTTTGGATTTTGGAGCTATGAGAGGTTGTGAAGCAAGAGTTTGGGCTGCATTCAATATTCTTGGAGGAGGGATGATTGGAGAAAAACCATATACTGCTTATGAAGATTATGCAATGGGATACAATAAAACCAACAGATTGCCCCTTTATATCAGACCAAAGGAGAAGATTACTGTTAAAATGCTTGCCGACGTTATGAGAGATCATTACGAGGGGACAGTCCTTGAAATGACAAAAGATATTGGAGCGGGCGGAAATGAATTGCCCTACAGGTGGAGACCTTTGACATTTAAGGTTGATTCTCTTACATATACCAATGAAAGGGCAATTGCCACACAGCAGACAGGTTTTTGGTTGATTGGACAGTCCCGTGACTGGTTGCCTGATGAAATAGGTGGAGTTCTTTGGTTTGGAGTGGATGATGCCGCCACTTCCACTCTTTCTCCTATATATGTTGGAATTCAGAAAGTTCCGGAATGCTTCAGAGTAGGTAATGGTGACATGATGACCTATTCACCTACATCTGCCTTTTGGTTGTTTAACAGGATTTCAAATTTTGCATATTCCAGATATAACCTTATTTTTCCAGAAATTCGTGCAGCGATTGACAAAAGAGAACGTCAACTGCTTCATAGAATGCCTGTAATAGATGCTGCAGCCCTCACTTTCTATAAAAGATCGCCTGATGAAGCCAGAGAGTTTTTGACAGACTATTCTGTTAATACTGCTCAGGAGATGTTCAATACATGGGTTGAATTTGAAAGACATCTTCTGGTAAAATATATTGATGGCAATGTCAAACGAATCGGGTCAGATGGCCATTTTCTGAATAATGGTTATTCCAAGGCAATTCCTGCACCTCCTTTGCAGCCTGGTTATTCTGAAAAATGGAAGAGAGCAGTCAAAGAAGATGCCGGAGAGAGGCTTAGGGTGAGATAATCTAAATCTGCTGGCATGAAGAGGGAAGGCATATTTGTAATGGGAGCTGTTATTGTGGGAGTTGTCTTACAAATAGTTTCCGGGCCTTTCCCTATGGAATTGATAAAATTTCCGGTAAATTTTATTCTTGCGCTTGTTTTATTAATTCTTTCCGTAAAAGGCGGGAAAGTTTTTCGCAAGAGTGTTCATTCACTAAAATTCTCGGTCTTTCTTATACTTTTGTTGACAGTACAGGTTTTGATAATGGGGTTTATGCCTGATGACAGAATTAAAGATTCCTGGCCTTTTGTCATCACCTATTTCTTTATATTGGTTGATCTCGCGATTGTTATTTCAGAACGTTTGAAAAAAAAAGGAAGAAACAGTTCGAGTTTTTTGTTAATTCATGCTGGTTTATTGATTCTGCTGATAGCAGCAGGGTTGGGAAGTTCAGATAAAATCCAACTTTTTTTGAAGGTGAATGAAGGAGAATCTGTCAGGAATGGTTATGACAGATTAACTGGGAAAACATATCGGTTACCTTTCGAAATTACTTTGGAGGATTTCAGCATTGAGTACTACCCTGACAGGTCGATAAAAAGTTACAATTCGTTGGTGACACTGAAAAACAGTGGTAATAAGGCTAAAAAATGGAATATAAGAGTCAATCATCCATTAAAATATAGAAGCTGGTGGATTTACCAGTATTCATATGATTTGGATAAAGGGGTTGACTCAAAGTATGCTGTGCTTCAACTTGTTCGAGATCCTTGGTTGATATTGGCATGGGTAGGTATATCCATATTTTTTGCAGGTGCGGTTACCATGTTTTGGAAAGGAGGAAGGCCGTGATTTGGGATAAATTTATTTATTTTGCTCTAACATCAATTGTATTTTGGTGTGTTGCGCCAGTATTTCTTTATATTGCAAAAAAGAGGATAGCGACTCACTTTCTTATTGGAGCAGGATTGGTTGTATTTTTTTCATTTATTGTTTTGTTGTGGTGTGAAAATGGATATCCACCATTTAGAACGGTAGGTGAAACAAGACTCTGGTACTCTTTGTTCCTGATAATTGTTGGTTATATTATATGGCTTCGCTGGGGTTATAAATGGATCTTGAGTTATTCTGTTATAGTCGCTTCTGTATTTGTGATTATTAATTTGCTTAAACCGGAGATTCACTCTTCCGGTCTTATTCCGGCTTTGCAAAGTTTCTGGTTTGTGCCGCATGTAATTGTCTATATTCTTTCTTACGCACTTATGGGAG
>DOVA01000027.1 GCA_003520315.1 Rikenellaceae bacterium
AGGGAGCAGACTGCAGAATCTCTTAGACCTCTTACTATTGAGGAGACTTATGAATTGAGTGATGCGATTATTAATTCGGATGATTATAATATAAGCAAGGAGCTTGGAGACATACTGCTTCATATTGTTTTCTATGCAAAAATTGCTTCTGAAAAGGGCAGTTTCGATATTTCCGATGTTATTAACAGGTGTTGTGACAAGCTTATATACAGGCATCCTCATGTTTTTGGTGAGACTCAGGTTTCAGGAGCGGGAGAGGTTATAAAAAACTGGGAGCAACTTAAGAGAAAGGAGAAGGATGGCAATAAGACTATTCTTTCTGGAGTTCCTTCATCCTTGCCATCTATTGTTAAGGCATACCGCATGCAGGACAAAGTTAGAGCTGTAGGTTTTGACTGGGAGAAAAGAGAAGAGGTGTGGGAGAAGGTTCGTGAAGAGATAGCTGAATTTGAAGAGGAACTTAAGAATAATGCCGCAGGTGATCTTGAAAAAGAAACTGAAAATAATGTGGATTGCAACTTGGAGGGTGAATTTGGCGATCTTTTGTTCTCTTTGATTAATGCGGCAAGACTTTATAATATAAATCCTGATACGGCTCTTGAGATGACAAACCGTAAATTTTTCAAACGCTTTGGCTATATTGAAAGCGAAACAGCTAAAAGGGGTTTGTCTATAAAGTCTCTCTCACTCGAAGAGATGGACAGATTGTGGAATGAAGCTAAAAATCTTGAAAATAGATGATGGAGAATTGGTTGGAAAGGAGTGAACTATTGTTAGGTCGCAAAGTGATAGATAGCTTTGCATCCAAACGAGTAGTTGTTGTGGGTGTTGGAGGTGTTGGAGCTTTTGCTGCCGAAATGATAGCGAGAGCCGGTATAGGGGCTATGTATGTTATTGATCCGGATATTGTGACATATTCAAATAAAAACCGCCAGTTGCTTGCTCTTGCCAGCACAATTGGGATGAAAAAAGTGGATGTGATATCTTCCCGATTGAGAGATATAAACCCTGAGATTGACATTAAGACTGTTGCAGATTTTCTTAACGAAGATAATGTTGCTCTTTTGCATGGAGGAGAAAAGATTGATGATATTGTGGATGCAATTGATACGCTGTCTCCAAAGATAGCACTTATCAAATATGCTTTAAAAAATGGGATTCCGATTGTCAGCTCCATGGGAGCCGGTGCCAAATATGACATAACAGCAATTGAGATTGCTGATATATCAAAATCTTATAACTGTCCGCTGGCTTACATGCTGAGGAAAAGATTGAGGAAAGAGGGAATCAGTAGCGGATTCAAGGTGGTGTTTTCTAGTGAATTACCTGATAAAAATGCCATTGTGCCTGTAGAAGAACAAAATAAAAAATCAGTGGTAGGTACTTTATCGTATCTACCTGCAGCATTTGGGATTGCATGTGCACAGGTGGTAATTTGTTACTTTATAGATATCTCCAAAAAAAATTAAAATTATTAATTACATTTGTTGCCTTTAAACATTAATACTGACCGGGAATGAAAGTTGAAATTCGTGAGGCCGTAACTACTTCTGAGATAAAAAAATTTGTCCGTTTTCCCCATAAGCTTTATAAAAATTGCAAACAATATGTACCCGTTCTTGATAAGGATGAAATTCGATCATTGACTGAAAGTCCATCTTTGAGATATTGTAAATTAAGATTGTGGCTGGCTTATTCCGATCATAACAGAATTGTTGGCCGTATTGCAGGAATTTATAACCCGAGGGCTAAAGAATACCATAATAACAAGAGAATTAGGTTTGGATGGTTTGACTTTGTTGAGGATATTGAGGTCGCTGCTGCTCTTCTTGGTAAAGTTGAAGAGTGGGGAGTTTCTTTGGGGATGGAAGAGATTCATGGGCCGCTCGGATATAATACTTGGTATAGACAGGGAGTTTTAATTGAAGGATTTGAAAACACACCGCCTGCTAACTGTTTGTATAACTATCCTTATTACAGATCTATTCTTGAACAACTCGGTTACGGGAAACAGCTCGATTGGAAGCAGATAAAGCTGATTGCCAATGTTGGTGTACCTGACAAGCTGAAAAGGATAAACGAGATGATAATGGAGAGATACAAGCTTAGAATTGCCGACATAGAGATGTTCAAGAATAACGATAAACTGCTTTTAGAATTCTTTGAAAGTTATAACACAAGTTTTAGGAATATTGACAATTTTGTGCCTCTTGACAAGGAGGAGATACTTGAAATAGGTCGACAGTACATTCCTTTACTTAAAAAGGAATTGACTTGTGTGATACTCGACCAGAATAATAAAATTGCAGCTTTCGCTATTTGTTTCCCGAGTTTCTCCGAGGCTCTTAAAAAGGCACATGGTAAACTTTTTCCATTTGGCTGGTACCATATTTACAGAAGTTTCAAAAAATTTGACAGCATAGACCTGATGATTATGGGTGCAGCCAAAGAGTGGCAAAACACCGGAATATCGTCGGTGATTCATACATATCTGGCAACTCGTTTTAAAGAACTTGATCTTCAGTATGCCATAACTAATCCTCAAGCAGAGGAAAACTCGGTGTTTAAAGTGTGGGAGAGATATACCTATTCTCCTTATATGAAAAGAAGATGTTATATTAAAAGTTTGCAGAAGGCATGAAAATCTCTGAAATATGTTCACTGATAGAAGGGACTGTGGTAATTGGGGAATACAGAATGGATGACGAGGTGGAATATGCATTTGCCTCAGATCTGATGAGTGATGTTTTGACTGTGAAAATTCAGAATTTTATTTTGCTCACCGGACTTTGCAATGTTCAGGCTGTGAGAACGGCTGAAATGTCTGATGTACCATATATGATAATATGCAGGAACAAGCAGGTAACTCCTGATATGCTTGAGGTTGCGGAAGAGAGTAATATTGTGATTATCTGCACACGTTTTTCTATGTTCAAATGTGCAGGAATTCTCTATGTAAACGGACTTAAACCTGTATATTAATATGCATGTTGAGTATAATGTTGAAGGAGGAGATTTCTCAAATGCCGGAAGTGCTTCTTCTCAGATCAAGAAAATACTGAAGCAGTTAAATGTTGATCCATCATTGATAAAAAGAGTTGTTGTAGCTTTGTATGAGGCAGAAGTTAATGTGGTGGCACATGCATACAGAGGTGTAATAGATGCAGATATTAATCCCTCCGGCATCTATATAACGGTAAAAGATGAGGGACCGGGTATCCCTGATGTTGAGCTGGCTATGACCAAGGGGTATTCGACAGCTTCCAAAGAGGTGCGGGAAATGGGTTTTGGGGCAGGTATGGGATTGCCAAATATCAGTGAGAATGCCGATAAATTGAGTATAGATACGGTTGTAGGCAAAGGGACTACTTTGAATATTGAAATAAGGTTTTGATGAGAAGAGAAGAAACTACATATCATAGAGCTCTTCAAATCATGCATGAAATCTGTATTGGCTGTTCTCACTGCATGAAGGTTTGTCCAACTGAAGCTTTGAGAGTTTCAGATGGTAAGGCCAAGATTCATGTTGACTGGTGCATTGATTGTGGAGAGTGCTACAGGGAGTGTCCTACAAGGGCAATTCGTGTAATGGACGATGATTTTCAAAAAATATTTGACTACAAGTACAGAATTTTGCTTGTGCCATCAGTTTTTTATGCACAGTTTGATGATCATATTAAAAAGGATGTGATAAATGGCATAATCGGAGAATTGGGATTTACAGAAATTTGTGCGGTAGAGCAAAGTGTCGATACTCTCATTAAAGAAGAGAATGAATACGTCAAACATGCAATAAAACCTGCAATATCTTCTTTTTGTCCTGCAGTTGTCAGATTGATTCAGGTTCGTTTTCCTTCTCTCGTGGACAACATTATTAGACTCTTGCCTCCTATTGAGATTACTGCTCAGTATTATAAACGTAATTTTGCTTCAGCCGGGGTTCTCGAGGAGGATTTGGGGATTTTTTACCTTACTCCATGCATAGGGAAAATAGCTGCTGTTAAATCACCTGTTGGAGGTTATACTTCTCCTATTAACGGGGTTATCAATATGGATTTCTTTTTTAACAAGGTTTATCTTGCATATAAGCATAAATTGCCTATCACAAAATCTGTGAAGGTTAACAGTGCAATTTCTTCAAAGGGTGTTTTGTTCCCGACAACAGGAGGCGAGGCTAAACATATTGAAGGAAAAAGTCTGTCAATTGATGGAATGAATAATGTAATCGACTTTTTGGAAATGCTTGAGAATGAAGAGATAGATGGGTTTGATTTTCTTGAACTCAGGGCATGC
>DOVA01000012.1:0-1423 GCA_003520315.1 Rikenellaceae bacterium
GCCATAGGGAAAGGCGCTGATACGGATATCATTGTGGCAAGCGCAAAGGCTTACATCAATGCCCTGAACAGGCTTGAATATATGAAAAATAAAAAATGAGAGTTAATACTCCTGTTTTTAAGAGGGACAAATGGTTTCGACAGACGGTAACATAAAAAGAAAGGTTTCACCAAAAACCAAATCCAGCAAGAAAGCCGACGATTTCTTTAATTTTAAGTTAAAACTAAGAGAAGTGATCCAAAACAATAGGCAGGAGATTATCGAAGAGTTTTACCAGAAATGGTTGCTTCTCATGATGGACACAAGTGGCCATAAAAATATCGAATGGTTGGCCAAGGTATGCACATCAATCAAAATTCGATTTATGAATGTTTTAGATCGATTTATTAACATTCTTAATGGAAATGATAACAATCACGATTTTGGAGACGAGCAAGATCTTCTAGAGTATAGCCTGAGATTCATTATCCCTGCAATACATAAGAAATTGGATACTCATGTTGTCGTGAGAATTGTAAAATGTTTTATCGATACAGTTTCTGCTACCATATTAAAAAATATAAAACCATCTGAATACTCTTTGACAAAAGCGGATGTCATAAATATGTTGAATGAGCTGGTTTATATATGTTTTGAAAACCTTTGGGTTACCAGCGTTATCGGATTCAGACATCAACAATCTGTGATACGGGAATTACTTTCTAAGCTCATGAAAGTCCAGGAAGAAGAACGCCAGAAATTTTGGACAGAGATACACGATGATTTTTTGCAAACGTTGGCTGTCATACCGATAAAGCTGCAGGCAGTTGAGGAACTTGCCAAAGTGGATACGAGAGCTATGAAGGCTGAACTGAATCAACTCCGACAGATAATAGAGGAAACAACGCAAACCATCAGGGGAATATCGCATGGATTCAATCTCTTCTGGATAGAGAGAAAAGGCTTGGCATTCAGCCTCCGAGCTTTTGCCAGAAGGTTTGAGAGGGAGTTTGCAATACCGGTTAAGTTATCAATCACTAAAAAGAGGGAGAACATAGGAGGTTTTCCAGGGGTAACTCTGTTCCGTATTATTCAGGAGGCATTATTTAATGTTGGAAGACATTCTAAAGCTACGTGGGTAAGGGTGAAGATTGACCAACATAATGCCAAAATAAATATTGAGATAGAAGATAATGGCATTGGATTTGATGTGAGACAATCAATGCGCAGGAGGTTTGAACTTAAGCATCTAGGGTTACTTTTTATGAAAGAAAGGATAGAGCTATTAAATGGTTCTATGAAAATAGAATCATTGAAGGATGCGGGGACCAAGTTAACCATTAATGTGCCAGCAAGGATTTTTATGGTGAAAAAATAATGATACATACAATCGGAAAAAGAAGAAGTGATGGCTGGCCATGAAATCAATTAAAGTCATGGTGGT
>DOVA01000012.1:1437-2519 GCA_003520315.1 Rikenellaceae bacterium
TTATCCACGAAGGCCGGAATAGATATTGTTGGAATCGTACAGAGTAGCGAGGAAGCCCTGAAGCAAATAGAAAACTTAAGGCCAAACATAGTTCTGATGGATATTGAAATGAAGAACGCAGACGGTATTGAGGCCACAAGAGCTATCAAGAAAAAATATCCTAATATAGACATTATCGTGTTAACAATGCATTCCGAAGAAGAGTATATGATTGACGCTATCAGGGCGGGCGCTAAAGGTTATATTCTTAAGAATTCTTCATGCTCGTCTATCTTGAATGCCATTAAATCGGTTATGCGTGGAGAACCTGCCTTAGACTCCGCAAGTTCAACCAAAGATGCACTGAAGAATATTATAGAACTACTACATTATAAAGACACTGGAAAGGAAGCAATTTTAAGCCGAAAAGAATTGGAAGTCCTCAAGTTGATCTCGGAAGGGTGCACGAACAAAGCTATCAGTGAGGGATTACATATAAGTATTCATACGGCGAGGAATCACGTAGCAAATATTTTCTCAAAACTGAACTGTAGCAATAGGACAAAGGCAGTCAAGGAAGGCCAAAGAAGAAGATTAATTTAGCTGGTCTAGTAGGCTTTTATATTAATTGTTATATCTGTCTAGGACAGTTTTTCGCCGTTTAAAAGGTTACAACCAATTACGTGCTACTCTCGTATCAAGACAAAAGTGCCGTATCGAAAACCTCGGGCGGCATAATGATGGACTAAGCATTTATTGTGGAATTGAAAACGGACAAGCTATGAAAACCTTTTGAGTAAAACATGGTGGGAATTTGAAATGTTTTATCTAAACGGTAGAGTGTGCATTAAAGACAGGGTTACGAAATTCAGCTGAACTGAAACTGGAAGGAGGATAGGGCGCTTCATGAAAAGCGAAGAGACTGACAGCCAAGAAAAGAAGTACCAGGAGGTCATCAACCGGAAGAAGCCAAACTACTATTATCTTGTTGGAATAGATATCTTGGACGTGAAACAGAGATATGCGAAATTAAAAATGAACTATGACAAGAAGATTGCCAACCCTTACGGTACAATAGCAGGCGGCTTTTATGCGGTTATTGC
>DOVA01000191.1 GCA_003520315.1 Rikenellaceae bacterium
TTCTGTTTGCAGAAAAAAAGGGAAGGATTGTCAGGTTGGCCGTCGACAAAAAAAGAAAATGCCTTATAGAAAGAGAAATAACTCTTGAGCTCCACAGTCATTTGTCATATCCTGTGTTTTCAGATGGTAAACCTGTTATTGTCTATATTTCATGCTGGTCAATAATCTTGCTAACGCTATAATATCATTATACCATGATAAAGAAAAACGATTGAAAATGTCAGCAAGCGCAGTAAAACAGGCAAATAAGTTTGGAAAAGACAGCTTTGCGTCGGAATTTTTTAAAACACTATGCGAATTTTAACGTGAAAATCTTTCCTTTAAAAAACCCTTTATATCAATCATTTCATCGAGAAGTTTTAAAGAGTAAAGAAGAAGTAAAAGACAAATAAGGGAAGCAATGATATAACCAGCTACACCTTTAAGAAATAATAAAAACAGGAAAACTGCTAAGACACATAAAAGCTGAAGCAAAAACTGTTTCCAGAGATTAATGTTAATAGAAAAAGAAAATTTTCGCCAGGTAACAATTACAACAAGTAAAAAGTAACATACATGCATTACAATATATCCCCAGGCAAGTCCAGTAAGTCCATTTAATCTGTACCCCACAACACAAGCTATCAGAAGGCTTATATTGGCAAATAATGCTTCCACATAAAAAAAAGCCTTTTTATCACCCTTGGCAACCAACAAGAAACCAATACTATATCCGGGCACTTTAAAAACCATAGCCAGAGAAAGAATTCTCATAAAATCTGCTATAACAAGATATTCTCGTGTCCACAAAATGCGAATAATCACAGGTGCAGCAATCATTATAATGCTTAAAACAGGTATTGCAATAAGAAGTGCAATTTCTGTCTGCTGATTTACCATCTCGTTAGTTTTTTCCTTATTGTCACAAATGGCTGCCAGCCTTGGATAGTAGTCAACAACGATTGCAGTAAAAATTAGACCCACAGATTGAGAAACTACGCTTGTTCCTGCCTGATA
This sequence comes from Rikenellaceae bacterium, assembly GCA_003520315.1. Next base: position 997 of record DOVA01000191.1, read on the forward strand.
CAAACCTAAATCCACAACAGAACCTCTATTAATTATGTATAAATTTACAAGATAATTCACCATAGAGCCTATTGATGAAGATGTGAGCATTAGAACTCCCAATTTGACCATTCCTCGTCCACTGACATAGCTCTCCTTCCATGAGATCTTCACAGGCGCTGTCTTAATACCTGAAACATAAAATCTGCTAAACAGATATGTTATTAAAGAAGAGGCTACCAAGGCAGGGACTATGGCTTTAATACCAAACAAAAAGTAAAGAGGAACTGAGACAATCAGAGAAACTGCAGAGCCAGTTAAAGAATAGAGTGCAAATTTCTTAAGATTCCGCATACCTTGCATAATTGATGCATTGCCCATTGACAAGGTATTGAAGATTACCATCAGAGAAAGAAAAATAAACGCTACGGTGTAATTGCTGCTGTTAAAAGATAATCTACTCAATAAAGGTGAAAGCAAAATGACTAATACAAATCCAATAATTGAAGAAACATAAAGCCAACGCTTTAAGGTTATGACTGTCTTAGATAAGGTTACAGAATCCCCTGTCTCTTTTGCTCTTGATATCTCCCTTACAGCACTATTGTTAAGTCTAAGTCCGGCTAAATTACTAATCAAGCTAATAGTTGAAGAAAACATCGTATTCAAACCCATTCCAACCGCTCCCAGTATGACTGCAATAAACTTTACCCTCACAAGGTTAAGTAAAATCTGCATCGCTTGTACTCCGCCAAATAAGGATGTGGCTTTAAATATGCTTCTGTATGAGGTTGTACTATTCAATCTGTCACTATATTATTATATAGATTCATTAAAGACAATGCTGTATCATTCCAGGAAAACCGAGATGCTCTCAAAATACCCTCTCTTGCCATTTTTTCTTTCAACTCCCTATCATTTTCTATTTTAAGAATGGCATTAGCAATTTCGATCTCATCATAAGGATTTACCGTTATTGCTGCATTTCCTGCTATTTCAGGCATGGCTGTCAAGTTAGACGTAATCACAGGCGTTCCGCAGGCCATGGCTTCAAGAACCGGCATGCCAAAACTTTCTGCAAGTGACGGATACAAAAATATAGAAGCTTCAGAATATATGACAGGAAGTCTTGAATTATCAATATATCCTGGAGAATAGATATTGTCCAAAACATCAACTGAACCTGATTTTTTAAGAAGATTGACAATATATTCTCTCTTCAGGTCAACAACAAACAATGGCAGTTTAAATTGAGATTTCCCAAGATATAGAGAATAAGCCTTTAATACTCTCTCGGTATTCTTTTTAGGATCTGTGTTACCAAAAAACAAAATATATTTTCCACTTTCTGCCACAGCAGGTTTGAAATGTTCTCCCACACCATTGTAAATGACTTCCAGTTTGTCACGTCCCAAATTTAGTCTTCGAGATATTTTTTCTGCTTCATAATTTGAGACAGTAATGACTTTATAACTTTTCTGCACAGCAGTAGGCACAATCAATTTTCTATAGTAACGACCAAATAGCTGATAAACAGATTTGTTAACTCCTTTGGGCTTGTCAAGAAATATAATATCATGCAAAGTAATAATAAGAGGAATACTGCAAAAAAGTGGAGCCGTATTACTTGTGCAGTGAAGAAAATCCGCCTTTATCTTTTTTACAGCCATAGGAAGAGCCACTTGTTCCCAAAGAGGATATGAAGGACATTTAAGTTCTACAATATGAAAATTGTCTGAAGGTTTTAATACACCTCGATCCTCTCCAGGTCTTACAAATATAAAATACTCATTTTGTATGTCTATCTTCTGAAGCTCTTTTATGCTTTCAAGAGCCACAAAATCCATCCCATGCTTTTTCTTTCTAAATATTCGCTGTGCTTCTATTGCAATTCTCATAATTTGCTACTTTGTGGTGTGGATAAAATTTCTGTCAGCTCCCCTTATACGAAAAAGATTAATAAACATAAGCAAATAAAGAACAGGCAACTTTCTTATTGCTCTTAAAGTTTTTTTTGAACGCAAATAATGTGGAGTTGCCAAAACAAATGCAAAGATTAAACAAACCAATAATAGTAACCACTTTATTGACAATGTCCAATCTATTATTAAAAGAATCACAGCAGTAACTGATATTATACCCATAATTACAACTCTTGGCAAAAGCATCCACTGAACAATTTTGTCCAAATAATCATAATTTAATTCAACAATTGATTCAGAAAGCCACTTAATGCCTTTGATCAATACGCCGTACTGAGCTGCAACCCATCTTCTTCGTTGATTATAGAAAGTTCTCTTATGCTCCACCTTTGCATCATATACCAGCAGTTCATCGAAATACTCAACATAAATCTTATCCGTTAAAAGTAAAAGTTCAATTTCCTTATCCTCCCCCATTGTTTCAAGTTTCTTGACATTTTCCTTGAACCATGCAAAATCAAACGCCATTCCTGAACCGGCTAATGCAGATGAAAGTCCCAAATTTACATGTCCCTTTCTGAAAATTGAGTTGTTAATCTCTTCGCTTAAAGCATCCAGAACTGATATATCATTATTTGCATTTTTGGCAACTCTATGAGCCTGAAGGGCTTTAACTCCCAAATTGAATTTTTCATTGACAGAAGAGACAAAGTCTTCATCAAAAGTATTGTCAGCATCCATTATGATCACAACATCATACTCGCCATCGTTTACAGTCTCCATTGCCAATTTCATGGCAAGAGCTTTTGAACTTCTTTCCGGACTTATCTTAAGTAACTTGAGCGGAAGTATAGAAAGTTTATTATTAGTAACATCATTCATTTTATCAGAAATAACTATAACCTGCAAATATTCCTTAGGATAATTCTGATTAATGGCTGAATTTACAGAATCCATAATCACTTTATCCTCCATATAAGCCGGTATCAAAATTAGTACTCTATTTATCTTTTGCGGATTCACTTTGATCCTGACTCGGTTTCTGTTCCAAAGTGAAGTTACAGCAAATATAAAAATATAAGCAACAGAAAATGCCATCAATAAAAACAGGACAAAGTCCACTATATGAACTGTTTTCATCATCTTGCACCAAATAGCTTATCTCTCATTCTAAAGTAATCAATTACTCCCTTGAAGGTTGCCTTAGCGAGATCAACTCTTCCTGCTAAAAGTGAAATAATTACAGCTTTGCGATTCGCAACAAAAATTTGATAGCTGATTGAACAAATAGATTCTGCAGGACTAAGATTCCTTCTGGCAAAAAGGAGTCTGTTTCTGGTTAAATAGTATCTCTTTACATAAGAGTTCTCTCCGGTACTTCTGCTCTCCTTATGAACCAATCGGGCAGAAGGCAGGTACCAAAGCTCATATCCTCTTTTCTTTATTTTCATGCACCATTCAATCTCTTCATAGTAAAGAAAATATTTCTCATACATAAAACCAATCTCCTCCAGGACTTTTCTTCTGACCATCATTGCAGCACCATGAAGAGAAAATGTAGGACACTCTTTGTCGTATTGACCCTTGTCCACCTCTCCTCTTCCGATAGTTCTGTTTCTTAAAGTTATATGTGAAAACTTTGTAAATCCTGCATATTGTATGATTTTCTGTTCTCCCGGATAATAAATTTTAGGTGAAACTGCCCCTGCTTTTTCGTAATTATCCATAAAAGAGACCATTTTCAATACAGAATTATCTATAAGTAAAGCGTCATTATTTATTAAAAAAATATACCTGCCTGAAGAATGCCAAATGCCAAGATTGTTTCCCGCTGCAAAACCAATGTTAATGTTACTTCTTACAACTATTACATCGAGAAATTTCTTCCTCACCTCTTCAGCTTCATTAATCAGAGAACCGTTGTCTACTAATACAATTTCATAATCAAAACAGTCGTCAAGAAATTTATGTATTGACTCTATCAACTCACAAGAATCTTTAAGTCCATTATAGTTGACAATTATAAACGATAATGTTATGTCTCTTGTCATTTTAATAACACAGTCAATTGCTTGTCTGACATAAGTTCCTTATCATATAAAGGGCTCAAGAAAATAAAGGTCATAAGTGTGTACATTATGATGCCATTAGGAAACTGTCCCATTAACTCCAACGTGTATGAAGCTACATACAAACCGGCAATTCCACATGTAAAGGCGGCAATAATGCCTCTAAGTTCTTTGTTTTTAAGCCTGAACAGCACCACAAAACAACCGTATCCCAATATTGACATAAGTATTGTAAAATAGAGTATAAGACCCACAATGCCCGTTTCTACCCAAACCAAAACATACCAGGAATCCTTTGGAATTGAAGATAAAAAGGAGTCTGATCTGTATTCTGCTCTTTCACGCGACATTCCAATACCTGCCCCAAATGGTTTATCTGCCATATAAACCTTAAATTTTGCCTGATTCTCAAGCCTTACAAGTAACGAAGCATCTTCAGTATTAAACACTGATCTCATCCTTCTGACATACTGATTGCTATGCCCTATGTAAGTATATTTCAGAAACACAAAAGCCACCAACACTATAATTGCCACAGGTAATGCAATCTTCAAGTTTTTGGAAAGAGCCACAAACAGAGCAAATCCTACAAAAATTACCGGTATAGAACCTCTTGTTCCGGAAATAACCATCCCGGCAAAACAGGCAATTGCTGTAAGAAAAAAAAAGATTTTCCGTAATTTGTTTTTTTGATATATAGAAACAATTGCAAAAACAACCCCCGAGAAAGCTATTCCTGTACCAAAGTTAGCTGCATCAGTAAAAAATGAAAAGTATCTTATCCCCGAACTTATTATATGTGTACTTCTTCCAATTTCAGCCAGCCATCTGGACTCAGCTGAGTCAAATCCAAAATATTTTTGAATAAAAGCCTTGAGTACAGCTGTCAAACAGAGAATTGCCCATAAAGTAAGCAAAGTCTGCAAATCCTTATATCTTCTCATCATAACAGATACTGCAAACGCTGTCAAAACAAAGTATGTTCCAAACCCTCTTACATAAGTCAGCCATGCAATTGAAGACGAAAGGTTTGGATTGAAAAGCTGAAATATAAGATATATCATCCAGACAAAGGCTATCAAAGTAATAGCATTAAGACTATCTTTGAGCAAGACCTTAGGTGGAACTTTAAATTGGTTTAAAAGTAATACAACCAGCAAAAGAAAAAAGAAAACATCCATCACTATGCCAGGTGGAATTGATGGAATATATCTTGATATACCTGATATATAGTAATTCAGAATGAATAGAAAAAAAAATCCAAATTTAGGATTCTTGAAAATCAAATAAAAAAAAACTAGTGCAAAAGGCAGTACGGAAATTAATACTCCTATTTTATAATTTTGATATACAGTAAGATATGGAATAACCAAGGCACTAGCTATAATTATTAAAA
>DOVA01000138.1 GCA_003520315.1 Rikenellaceae bacterium
AAAATGTGGCTTGTTTATCGCCGCGCCAAGTTTTCAAATGACCCTTATGCCTCCCGTCAATTCGACCAAGCAAAGCAAAGTTTTAAGCATTCATGAAAGCAATAAGCAGCCATACACAGCATGTTGGCAGCCATGTGCAGCAGACCATGACCTGGGGTATTTTTACCCTCTGCCTGGGGAATTTTTCCCACTGCATATGTTATTGATTTCATTAAGAATTTATCGAAAATCCAAAATCGTTGTGGAATATTTACCCAGATAGCAAGCTGCCATGCTGTGGCTGCCATGCGTAACAAATAAAAAACCTCAATGATTTCAATACGTTATAGATTTTTTCATGTGCCAGCGTTTTTGGCATGTAACCTGCATTGTATATATCTGAATGCGGCACAAATCATCGGTTTACCGATGAACCGGCTGGCAGCCGTTAATATGCCTTTGTCGCATTCATGGAGCAGTTTTTGACATATCGTTTCCGTTTGCTCCGGGTCAATGGAAACGAATCGCAAGGTGACGCAAATGAAGCGGGCGATTAACCAACAGCCTAGGCCTTGCAATAAGAAACCTGTTGACCTTCTTGACAGAGGCGCAGAAAGGAACTTTATCAAGGAGGCCATGATGTGTGAAGAATATGCCCATGAATACGAGGAAAAGATTTGCACTAAATGCGGACAAGATTTTTGCTGGAATTGTTGTGGTGGAACAAATGTGCATGAAGGAGGTAAACACGAACCTGATTATATGTTATGTCCTAAATGCGGATATGACTTTTACAAAGAAAATAATTAATATCTAATCGATCTTTGCGCCTCTATTAAGAGGGTCAACAGAAATTCATACCTTCCATTATGCACCNNGTCGCAATCCCTTCGTGAATCAGGTCGTTTCGTTCAAATTCATACCTTCCATTATGCACCAGAGAAAATCATTTCAATGGAGGCATAAAATGGAAAAGGCAACTAGAGAATCAGTAGTATATGACGTCGAAAATATGACCGTAGTTCGATGGGGTTCAACGTGGGCGTATTGGAGATATGATGTTAAAGATGTTCCTAAAGAAGTCAGGCTTTATTGCTTGAAGGGGTTTATTGATGACCTTCAAGATTGTACGGTCAGCATAAAAAAGTCTGATTATAAGGACACAGAGGACGGACGGGAAGCCTACAGACTTGATTGCCTCGCAAAGAGGCGCGAGCTTGAAAGGCAAATCAACGAAGGAACTCGTTCGCGCGCAAACACGAGCGAAACGACAGTTGCAAAGAAAACGATCAATACCCTGAAAGAGGCCAGCAAGGCTGTTACGCTGCAAGGCCTAATCATCAAACAGGCAATGGCAACGATTCCTGGCAATCCACCGTTCACAGAGGAAGATGCAAAAAAGCTTGCCGAGTTTATGGCAATCGCAGCAAAAGGCGTGGAAAAAAACTAACAAACAAATCTCTGGTGCATAAAGGAGGGTATGAATAAACTGAAAGGAGGTGAGAAAATGGAAGAAAAGCCTGAATATAAAACACCACAAGAAATCAAAGAAGAAGAAGAATTAACTGAAATAATCTGGTACCTACAGCATCCAGACTGGAGCAAGGAGGAGTAAATGGATATTACTCTGAATGACGACGGAAATTTTCTTGTCAAGCTTGAACCTGAAGAGCTTGAAAGTCTCAAGGAGGTTCAGGAACTTTTCAAAGACTGCTCAGAAAAGTTTGACGAAAAAGTAAGTCTTGAAGAAGCTCTCAAGGAAGTGTTGGAAGCAGGATTTTGCTGGCTTTCCTAGAACAAAGGGAGGAGAGAAGAATTGAATCTTCTCTTCTCCCTTTCCCTTTGCCATTTCCAGATGTGTCAAAAGTTGACATATCTGAATTTGTGTAATTGTGTAATTGTTAATCCGATAATCCATTAAGCGCAAAAACGATTTGGCTTCCACCCATTTTTGCCCGTGTTTGTTTTGACACATCTGGACTTTGAGAAGAAGATCTAGTTATCCTATCTAATATATATAATAATATATATTTATATATATGTGTATAAACCCTCTCTCTCCTTAAAGGTGTAATCGTTAATTGTGTGTATGTGTAAAGGAGGGGAAGCCAAAGCAATTTTATGATTAACGGATTATCGGATTACAGCAATCCAGTAATACATATTTTCAACTATTAAATAGTTTTCATTACTATCAAATTTGTCTTGACAAACTGGGCAAAACGTGGTATAGTGGCCTTAACAATCAGACGATGTGTCAATTTTTGACATATCTGGGAAAGGAGGAGTAAATGGAAGCAGTTGACTTAGTCGTATTCATAGCCGCGCTTGCTATAGTCACCGGCGCGGNNGAACTAGCAAGAATCCTTGGAGTAGCTGAGGATAGAAGATTCATTCAGCAGTATGAATCAATTATGAGAGGATAAAAAGAGGTATTGCTTTAGCAAACCAAACCAAACTATCAATAGATAATCAGCATATCTAGGAAAGGAGAAAGAATAAATGGAAGTAATTGATTTAGTTGTGTTTGTAGCTGCGCTTGCCATAGTCACCGGCGCGGGATTCACTGAAATCATTACAATGCTAAGAAAAAAGAGAGAGGAGAAAGACTAATGCAAAAAGGTATAATTCAGAACGATGAGTATTTGAAGCTTGCAATAAACGAAGATAGAGAATTTGTTATTCTTTGCGAAGACGAAAAAGATTGCAATTCAAAAAGAGTAAGTCTTTATAATGCAAGAAGAACATTTTCTGAGGCTGACCAGAAACGCTGCAGAATCCAAAAGATGCAACTTGATGGAAAATGGATTGTAAGAGTATCTCGCTATGTTCCAGAAGTGTTTGAAGTGATTAATGGTATTCTTGTTCCAGTTAGAGAATCACTTAAAGAGGATAGTAAAGTTATGCTGACTGAAATGCTTGGGCAAGGAATGAAGGAAGATGATATTATTGCTGTACTTGTTGGGCGGGGAGAATTAAAAGAGTCTGTAGAAGAAGAGATCGAAAGACTGAGCTTATAACTACAAAATGAAGGAAAGTGACATTTAAGGTACCAAGACATGAAAAAGAAAAAAACAGTTAACAAAGAAAGCATACTCCCGCGTCGCTGCCAAACTTTTTCACCGCGCCGTTTATTCTCGTTGTTAACCTTGTTTTTATGCGCGCTTGTCTTGATACCGCAAGTGTCACCTTTTATATCTAAGTAAATATAAGCACTAATAAATTATTTTAAACAACTGTTAAATATTTTATACTTCTGTTAAATTTTGGTTGACATCTTGAATGAAACGTGGTATAATTACTCTATCATAATAAGACGATGTGTCAAAAATTGACATATCTGAAAATAAAAAAGGGAGGTAAGAAAGATGATTAAATTCAATTCTATGACTAACGAAATTCAGCAGTCACACAATATTGAAAATTTATCAGCAGCAGATAAAATGAATATCTTAGCTTGGCTTATCGAAGATCTTGGTATGCAAGAAGAGTTGGTTGAAGGTATTTCTTTTAAAAAAGCTTTCAAAGAAAAAGTTGCAGAGATTTTTAAATAAGGCATAAAAAGGAGGAAAGTGAATGAAAACTATAGGCATAATTGGAACGAGAAAAAAGACTAGCGAACAATACTACAAAATAGTAGAGGAAGAATTTCTTAAGCACTATGAAAAGGGTGATATGATTTGTTCTGGTTTATGCCCAAGAAGTGCAGACATGTTTGCTCTTCGTTTAAGTAATGCTTATAAAACAGAAATACTGTGGTTTCCAGCAAAACGGAATAAGTGTGGGCGATCCGTGAGTTTTAAAAGAAACATATATATTGCACTAAACTCAGATATTCTAATTGCCCTAGTTTCAGATGATAGAATAGGTGGAACAGAAGATATTATTCGTAAATTTATTAAGTTTCATAAAGAAGATAAATTAATTATAATAAAATAAACTTAAAACTTGAAAGGAGAAAGTAAATGAAAGCAAAAATCTGGAATCAAAAAAAGAAGTATTGGGCAAAAGTAGAGGTTATTAAAAATCTTACCTTCAAATCAGCCCCAGGATTTAAATTCTTTCTACACAAAGGATACAAAGAGCCTGGCTTTGTTGTTTCGGAAGAAACTTCTGGAGCAAGAGTATGCTGGTCACAGACAAGTAAAACAGCAGCTATAAAAGCTGCAAGAGAAAGACTAAAGTCTGTCAGCTTAGAAGAACTTATTAAGGCAGTGAATGTAGCAATAAATTCTCACTAGAAGTTAAGTATTCCTACGTTCATTGCTAACTGTTTTTCTGCGGCTTATGTCGCATGAACCGAGGTCACTAAATTAAACGAAGCTTTTTGGGAGATAAAAAGCTAAAGGAGAAAGAAATGAGTGAATATCCAAAAGAAATAAAGGAGAGGATACAGAAGTTAGAAGCTCAAATAAATGATGTTAAGAATGCTTCTGAAGATGTTGTAGTAGTAAAAAATTTATTTCCAGAAATGTTTGTTTGTGTAGATAAAGATGTAAATTGCTACTTTACAGCAAAATCAATGAATGAAGTTAAAAGTATTCTCAAAACATTTGCAAAAGCTGGAATTATGCTTGATCAATTTAATGCAAACGAAAGTAGTCCAGTTTGGTATTTAAAAGGAAATAAAACTACTATACGACTTCAGCCAAATTGGTTAAGTGAAGAAATTGAAGGTGCAACTTGCAGACTTGTTAGAACTGGAGAAGAAGTTGTAACTTACCCAAAGTACAAATTAATTTGTGAAAAGGAAGAAGAACTATGATCTCCTTTATTATTGGAATCTTTGTTGGAGTAGCTCTTGGATTTTTAATTCTTGGATTGTTTATAGCGGCAAGAGATGATAAAGATTGGAGGGAATAAAATGTTTTTAGTTAAATTCTGGGATATGAATGATAGAGAAAGAATCATTAATTTGCGTGGAAAAGTAATTTCGTCGCGACCCAAACTAACAATACAAATCAACTCAGTTTTTAAACATATAATCAAAAGAACTCTTAAAAGACTTTTTGTAGAAGTAAACTAAAAAAG
>DOVA01000036.1 GCA_003520315.1 Rikenellaceae bacterium
GCTTCTTTGGAGTTTAATCTCTCCAATTAAAGTTTCAAGGTTCCAGAGTTGAATAAATTCAAAATGGTGTTCTGCAGTGTTTGGATGTTTTGTAGAAATACCCAATTTTACCTTAACTGAGAAGAGTTTGTCTCTTTCAGCCTCATTTTCACAAATAATAACAGGAGTGTGTTTGTCGGCATAAGCCTTTACCTTATCACTTCCTTTTGCAAAATCGGTGTATGTAAATAGTCGTGGCATAATGATTTTATGAGTAACAAAAGTACTAAAAAAATAACTAAATTTGCGTAATGGAGCGTATTATAGGCATAGATTACGGCAAAAAGAGAGTTGGCGTAGCAGTCAGCGATCCTCTTGGTATTTTTGCTTCTCCTCTTGACACAGTTCCTTCCGCCGGGATAATCGACTTTTTAAAAAGTTACATGGAAAAAGAAAAAGTTGTGCTAATTGTTGTAGGATATCCTCTCAACATGAACAATAAACCTTCTGAAGCTGCAGCGTATGTTGATCAATTTCTTAACAGGCTTAGGAAACAATTTCCCTCGCTACCTGTTAAATTGGAAGATGAACGTTTTACATCTCAACTTGCTTTTCAAGCTATGATTGATGGCGGAGTAAAAAAAATGGATCGCAGAGTTAAGGGAAATGTTGACAAGATAAGTGCTGCCATAATTTTACAAAGTTACCTTGACAGGAACAAATTATAATTTAAATAACAATATAATGGTACTTCCGATTTATTTATATGGATCTGAAATTCTTCGAAAAAAGGCAAAAGAGGTTGATATTTCCAATATGGAACTTAAGGATGAAATACGACAGCTTATAGAGGACATGAAAGAGACGATGACCAAAGCAGATGGCGTAGGTCTTGCTGCGCCCCAAGTTGGTAAATCTATCAGAGTTATAGTTGTTGATGGAGCTTTACTTGGAAGTGAAGATCCGAAACTTGCCGGATTTAATAGAGCAATGATCAATCCCGTTATTTTGGAAGAGAGTCAGCAGACAGTCGAATACAATGAAGGATGCTTGAGTATTCCAGATATACATGCAGCTGTCGTGAGACCTGAAAAGATCAGAATTTCATATTATGATACTGACTTTGTCGAGCATGAAGAGATCCTTGATGGATTTGCCTGTCGGATGGTTCAGCACGAAATGAGCCATCTTGATGGTTTGCTCTTTACAGATCTTGTAGCTCCGATAAGGAAAAAGATGATACAGAGTAGGCTCAATAATATAAAATCTGGAAAGGTTAACACTTTCTACAAGTCAATAATAAAATAATTTGATTTATGGGAGCATTTCATGCATACGATATTAGAGGAATTTACAATCAGGATTTTGACAAATATGTTGCCTATAAGGTCGGGTATTTTATTCCTGAACTTTTGAACACAGACAAAGTCCTTGTAGGCAGGGATGCAAGAATTTCATCTCCAGAAATTCATCAAGCATTGACATCGGGTATAATGGATGCAGGAGCTGATGTGTTTGATCTTGGTCTTTCAACTACGCCGATGGTGTATTATGCAACTGCCCAATATGGTTTTAAAGCTTCTGCTCAGATAACTGCTTCTCATAATCCCAAGGAGAATAATGGTATTAAAGTTTCGGGAGAGAATGCACTTCCTGTAGGCTTAGATTCAGGACTTGGCACAATTAAAAGTTGGATAGACGATGGACGGGAAACGCCTGTGGCTTGTAAAAGAGGAGCAATTAACAATTTCGACGTTAAAAGTGAGTATGTGCATTTTGTAATGCAATACAAAAAAGATATTAGCAATCTTAATATTGCTGTAGACCTTTCAAATGGCATGGCAGCTCTTTTGATCAAAGATATTCTTGGACATGAAGGAGAGCGATTGCACTACATTTTTGACGAACTTGACGGCACTTTTCCAAATCATGAAGCCAATCCTCTTATTCCTGAAAACATAGTTGCCCTTCAAACTCTTGTAGTTGAGAAGGGTTGTGATGTAGGCATAATTTTCGATGGAGACGGTGACAGGGTGATATTCATTGACGAAAATGGACGTTTTATTTCTCCCGATCTGATGATTGCCGTTCTTGGACACTATTTTCTTGAAGAGAGGGGAGAAAGGGGGAAAGTCTTGCAGGACATACGAAGTTCTAAGTCTGTTGGCGAATATCTTGTTCCAATGGGTGCCGAAATGGTTACATGGAAAGTTGGAAGAGCATATGCTGCTCATAAACTAAGAGAGATTGATGGAATTTTTGGAGGAGAGCTCGCAGGTCACTATTATTTCAAAGATTTTTTTTACAGTGATTCAGGCATAATGGCCTCTTTGATAATATTGGGAATAATATCCGGGATGAAAAAAAAGGGTGTAACTCTTTCTCAGCTTATTTCAAGGATAGAAAAATATAAAAATTCGGGAGAGATTAATTTTAAGATAGAGCAAAAGCAAAAAGCTATGGACAGTGTTAGAGATTACTTTATCTCTATAGAAGAACCAGTTGCTTATTATGATTTTGATGGATATAGAGTTGAGTTCCCTCAATGGTGGTTTAATATCAGGCCTTCAAATACAGAACCATATTTGAGATTTATTGCAGAGGCCTCTACAGAGGAGCTTCTTGAATCAAAAGTTTCAAAAGTTAAGGAGTTGTTAGAGGATTTGTAGTATGAAGCTGATTAAAAAAATAGGGAAGATCTTGTTCATAGGACTTGTCACCATTCTTTTTCTTATGGCCGTCATTCCTTATTTTTTTCCGGGAGCTGTCAAAGAGAAGGTTAAAAATGTTGCATGCAGCTATATTGATGGAAATATAGGATTTAGAAACATCGGTTTTTCATTTTTTCGTCATTTTCCTCACTTGACTTTTAATTTAGACGAAATAGTAATAAAAGGGCCACTTCCATTTCAAAATGACACTCTTTTGTCAGGTAAATCAGTCTCTACAAGCATAAACTTGTTGCCTTTGCTAAAAGGGAATGTTGAAATTGACGGAATATATCTCGACGAGGTATTTCTGAATCTTATTACTGATAAGAATGGGAAAAACAACTATGAAATTGTCCAATTGAGCCAGTCAAATGATACATTAACCGTACAGCAAGAGAGAGATGCTTCTTTTAAAGGCTCGGTCAATCTGAAAAACATTGTGATTTCCAATAGCAGTTTACGATATTTTGACAGTCCAAACAAAATGGCCTTAGAGATTGATGGGCTCAATTACAGAGGGAAGGGAAATATTAAGGATGCAAATTTTTTACTTTTATCACTGCTTAACATCAAGGAGTTGTCATTTGCCCAAAATGGTACTAAAATGATTGACAAAAAAGGAATTAAAGCCAATTTTACCACAAATGTCAATCTTGATAATTTTAAGATTTCGTTGTTGAAAAACAAATTAAAGATTGCAGGGGTTAAAACGGAATTTCACGGATATTATTCACCTACTGACAATGGGTATAGTGTGGACATGGAGTTGAATACTTCCGATAACAGTTTTAAGGAACTTTTTTCACTTTTGCCTGAGAAGTATTCAGAATGGCTTGCAAATACCAAAATTAAAGGGAATGCTTCTATTCAATTACAAGTCAATGGAGTTGCGAATGATTCACTTGGAACCTTTCCAGATCTTATTGTGGCAATTGATATTAATAAGGGAAGTTTATCACATGCAAAAGCACCTGTTCCACTTAATGCCATTAATCTTAGTTGTCAAATTATTCTTCCATCTCTCAACACGGAACAAGTTACAGTTAAGGTAAACAATTTATCATTTAATCTCGGAGGTGATAAGAATAAATTAACTTTAGAAATGAAAGGACTTTCGTCACCTCTAATTAAGGTAGACATGGATGGGTCTATTGACTTGGAGACTCTTTCTAATGCTATGGGATTTGAAAATTATAAAGCAGAAGGAAAACTGGATTACAAGATTTTGTTAGATGGTGTTTATAATCCTGAACTCAGATTGCTTCCAGTTATTGATGCAAAAATCAGGCTTAAGGAAGGGGCTGTTTCTACTACCTTTTATCCAGGAACTTTGTGCGATTTAAATGCGGATATTGAGATTAAGGACGTTAAAGGCAACTATTCAGATCTTAAGATTGTAGCGGATCCTTTTAATTTCAATTTTGACGGAAAGCCGTTTACATTGACTGCTAAAATGGAAAATTTCGACAATTTGAAATATAAAATTACGTCTAATGGCCAGTTAAATTTAGATAATTTGTACCGGCTTTTTGCAATAGATGGAATTACGCTGAAAGGAGAGATATCAACCGATCTTTATCTTTCAGGTAATCAACAGGATGCGAAAGCTGGGAGATTCAATAAATTGGACAACAGAGGGCAAATTGGATTTCGCAATTTTGAATTTATGAGTCAAGATTATCCTTTCCCTTTCAGAGTTCCTGACGCTGTCATAATTATTGACAAGGACAAGATATTGCTTAGCAATGCAATATTAAAATATAGGGATAATACTTTCAGAATTGACGGTTATGCCAAGAATTTCATGGGCTACGTTTTTGAAGGAGGTAAACTTACGGGAAACGCAACACTTACTGCAGATTCCGTTAATCTGGATGATTTTCGTTTTTTATTTGAGGGAGAAGAATTTGAGGGAGAAGAAATCAGTTCAATTGATAGTGCAGGTGTTATCAGAATTCCTTCCAATTTCAACCTTTCATTAAATGCACATGTGCATAAATTGAATTTTGCCGGAACCAGAATTGACGACATTAACGGTGGAGTCAGACTTGATAATGAGGAGGCCAAACTTAAAAATACAACACTTCAAATAGCTGGCGCAAGGTTCTTATTAAGTGCAAATTACAAGCCGCTTTCACATGAAAAGGCATTGTTTGATATGAGTGTAAGAGCAGACTCCTTTGATATTCACAGAGCTTATAATGAGATACCGCTGTTCAAAGAGCTTGTAAGAAGTGCAGAAAGTATATACGGCAAGGTATCATTGCAATATTCACTCAAAGGCGAGTTGGACAGAGAGATGTCTCCGATTTATCCATCTCTTAAAGGATCTGGCTATATAAGACTGGACGAGGTGAAGATAAACGGTCTCAGGGTGCTGAGTGAAATTAGTAAAGCTACCGGTCGAGACAGTCTGGACAATCCTGAACTTAAGGGAGTTTTGGTTAAAAGCAGTATTAATAACAATATTGTAACGATTGAGAGAACCAAGATGAAAATATTAAGTTTTCGCCCAAGATTTGAAGGACAGATTTCTCTCGACGGCAGGCTGAATATTAAGTTCAGATTGGGCCTTCCTCCTTTTGGCATAATAGGTATACCTGTCACTGTGACTGGTACAATGGATAATCCAAAAGTACATCTCAGACGCAGTCAGAGCGGTGATATTCTTTACGAGACAGAACCTCAGGAAGAGGCAGATTACATTTAAAGATCAAGTATCCCTTTGGGAAGATTTAACACTGCCTTTTTGCGTGTCTCATCAATTGAAATTATCAATTCCTCATTAAAAGGAAGAAGGAGTTCATCTTCTTTATCTTCTCTGTGAACTCCTATACAAAGATTATTTGGATATGGATAGATATTTTGGATAATGCCAATATATTGTTCGTGAGAATCAAACACCTTAAATCCAATCATCTTGGTAATATCGTCGCCATTATTTTTGTCGACCTTTACTTTTGAGCCTTTCTTTTGTATTTTTTCTATGTAAACAGTTTCACCAACAATCTCTTCGGCAAATTTTTGGGTATTAATTCCTTCAAACTTTATAAGTAGTTGTTGTGAACCTTTAGTATTGACATCTTCAATAAAAAAAGGGACCGGCAATCCATCGAAAAAGATAAACACCGGTCTCTTTCTATCCAAATTTTCATCTTCCGGACGAGGTAAGTTATATTTTAAAATAACTCTACCTTCAGTTCCAAATGATCTTAGAACTTTTGCAACAGGAATCAGTGTTCTGCCGATAAGGCTATTGCTATTGTTCAGATGCTTCTGAAGATCCCTCATTTTCAATTGTTGCAGATGCCTCCGGTTCTGAAACTTCAGCAGCAGCTTTTGCCTCGGCAGCTTTTTTAGCAGCTTCCTCTGCAGCTTTCTTCTTGGCTATTTCCTCTGCGCGTGCAGCATTGACTTTGGCCTCGGCTTCAAGAGTGTTCTTTTTGGCAGAGCGTCCGTCGAGTTCCAAGTTTGACAGCTTTTGAGTAATCTTAGCCTCTTTTGCCTCATACCATGCATTCCATCTTTGATCAGCAATTTCTTGATTAATGGCCCCCTTCTTTACACCTTC
>DOVA01000106.1 GCA_003520315.1 Rikenellaceae bacterium
TGCTCCCTGTCCCAGGGACATTTTTCTCTTAGCTCATCCATTATGTCGAGAAGCCTTACAAAAGCTTTGATCTCCTCATTTCTATCCTTTTTCATTACTATTTATAATTTAATAACTATTCTCAAATCTGATTTTAATCTCAGTAGATGTATCAATGTTTTCCAAAACCGCTATATTACCCTGGTATACAGCTATCTCAAGCAGTCCTAGTGAATTAAACAAAGCAAAAATTTCACCGGGATCATGAGAAAAGTAACTTGAAGATATCTTTCGGATTTTAGAATATGGCCCTGCCACAAATATTGTAAAATTTCTTCCCCTGTGGATTTTGTCAAAAAGTGTCTTTTCGATATTTGTAATCGCGTTACCAAAAGAGTCAATATACACAACTCTGCCTGTAATCGACTCTTCACTGTAAACCAACTGAGGTGAAGTTTCAATTTTCACCTCTGCTGCAACAGTGTTTTCATTAAATGAGTTACCCATAATTGTTTTTACTCCCTTTACAAAAAGTCCCAATGAGGAAAAAGAATTGCGTACAATATCTTCAACTATGGAAAAAGCTATAGCAGGCACTGAATCCAACAAAAGAGAAAAACGTCCGTCATTGACACCTATGAAATAATGACCATCCGAATACACAACAATCATATCCACATCCGGGGAAGGCTCACTCATTACACCCATCAGATGAATAGAACCTACAGGAAAAAACCTGTAAGTATTTTTTAGAATAAACACCTCCTGTAAAACATCAAAAGGGGTAATAGACTTTGAAATTTCAACCACTTCAATCCCGCCGTCAAGAGATAACAACATTCCTTTGAGAGCACCGGTATAGTAGTCACCCTTGCTCCAGTCGCTCGTAAGTGTAACAATAGTCATCAGCCGGAATTTATGATTGTGCAAAGATAGAAAAATTTCATACATTTGCCCCTTGCATAAAATTAAAAACAATATTAGAAACATCTAAATATCAGCAATTTAACATGAATGGCAATTTAAAGTTTATTAGCGCAGACGAAGCTGTCAAAGTTGTAAAATCAGGAGATCATATCCATTTAAGTAGCGTGGCAAGTGCGCCTAAAATTCTCATAGAAGCTCTAATGCGCAGAGGAGATGCCGGAGAACTCAAAGATGTACGTATTCATCATCTTCATACAGAAGGTTCTGCTCCTTATACTGATGCAAAATATGAAGGAATCTTTTTTCACCAGGCTTTTTTTGTTGGAAGCAATGTACGTAAAAACGTCCAGGCAGGTTATGCCGATTATATACCAATTTTTTTGAGTGAAACACAGAAACTATACAGAAGTGGAGTTCTTCCTTGCAATGTTGCAATGGTTCAGGTATCACCCCCAGACAAACATGGTTTCGTTTCATTAGGGACATCTGTGGATGCAACACTCGCGGCCATAGAATGCGCAGAACATGTTATTGCAGTTGTCAACAAAAACGTACCAAGAGCATGGGGAGATGCAATGATTCCAACCAGCATGATCAATTTTTTTGTTCAATGTGATGAACCTCTCGAGCAAGCACATTTCGCAGAGCCAGACGAGATTGAATCGGTTATAGGTAAAAACTGTGCAGAATTGATAGAAGACGGGGCTTGTCTCCAAATGGGAATCGGTGCCATTCCAAATGCAGTTCTTGCACAGCTTGGCAATCATAAAAACATAGGCATTCACACCGAAATGTTTGCCGACGGTGTCTTGCCACTTGTAGAAAAAGGTGTGATAAATGGTGCAAATAAAGTTATCGACAAAGGAAAGATGGTCTCTACATTTTTAATGGGATCCCAGAAATGCTATGATTTTATTGACGACAATCCAATGGTAAAAATGATGGACGTAGGATATACAAATGATCCGTTTGTGATTTCCAAAAATCCAAAAGTTACTGCTATAAACTCAGCTTTACAGGTAGACATCACTGGCCAGGTTTGTGCCGATTCGCTTGGAACCAAATTCTTTTCTGGAGTTGGAGGACAGATAGACTTCATATATGGCGCTTCGCTCTCAGAAAGAGGAAAAGCCATTATTGCCATGCCATCGACTACTAAAAAAGGCGAAAGCAAGATTGCACCTGTTCTCACTCCCGGAGCCGGAGTTGTAACAACAAGAAACCATATTCACTGGTTAGTTACAGAATACGGAGCAGTCAATCTCTACGGCAAATCATTGCAGGAAAGAGCCAAATTAATAATAAGCGTTGCAAATCCCAATCATAGAAAAGAACTAGACAAGGCTGCCTTTGAACGCTTTGGCCCTCACTATCACTTTATTGGATAAATAACATCTTGGACGATTAAAAAATGTCAACACAGACAAATTTAGTCGTCCGAGTCATCATTACCGTCTGAAACAACTTTTATCCAGAACACCATCGGTTGATACCTTCCGAAACCCTTAGAAGAGGATCCGTATCCCCAGCTTGAAGAGAAAAACACAACCGAGACACCACCATGTTTCATATTCAACAAAGCCTTATCAATTGCAGGAACTAACTCATTGTCAGTGGTCTTGTCAATATCTACAATAGTGTGGTTGAGAGCTGTATAGGAGACAGAAGAGTTATAAATTCTATATTTTCTTGCAGTATCTTCAATATTGGTATCAACCACAAATCCATCAAGTAATCGTGCTACATACCAAAAAGAGACATACTCATCGACAGCAAGAGTATCACCAATACCCTCTTCAAGAGACTTATGATAAAAGCCATAAGCAATAGAATCTATCCCACCATAATATTTCTCACTATACGCCTCGAGAGTGTCAATCTGAAATTTGGCCACGCTTGGGACCACCCTGAGAACCTCAATGTCATACACATAAGGTGAAGAAAGAAGATAAGCACTACCTTTATAATTATAGTTTGAAAGCCATGTTGGAATGATAAACTTAATCCTTCCGCCCTGTTTCACCAACTTTAAAGCCTCTTCAACTCCTCTCATAAGTGAATAGTCTCCCATTTGGAAAAGTCTCGGACCAAAATATGTAGTATCAGAATATGTGCCTATAATCTTAGCAATAGAATCATATGTAGTGGCAGAATAATTATTCCTAAAATCCATGACCGAATATCTGACATAAACACCGGAAGTATCTGTAACCGCAGGACCCGTACCCTCCTTGAGATTTATAATGTATAGTCCAGAAGAAGTCTTGGTCAATGTATCTTTATATATAACCTTAACGTGAGATTCAATATATCTCTGTTCAACATCATCTGTACTTTCCGATTCCTCTCTTGCACATGAAGAGAAAAGTGACAGTATTACAAAAATAGACAAACTTTGTTTAAATAGTCTTTTCATCAATATCATATTTATTTCTTAACCACATTCTTAATCCAAATTTCAAAAATAAGCGGAGACATAGCAGGCACAACTCCAACTTTAACATTGCCAAACCCTAACGATGAAGGGAAAACGATATATGAATATTCCCCCTCCCTGGCACCTGTAAGTCCCTTCACAAGTCCTTCCAAAAGTTCTCCACTCTTCACAACAACATTCCCTACATTAAAGCCCCTGTTATAGACATCTATCCCCAATTTAGATGATAACGAATCCAAATTTGTGTCAAAAATTGTGCCCAAGCCGTTAGAAAAGACATACCCTGCATAATTGAAATAAAGAGAATCCCCATTCTCAACTGACTCACCATCCCCCTCCTTCATTATTATTCTTACAGCCAAACCGTTTGTTATCACTGTTTGGCCACTGCTACTTAATGAAGAAACATAATTATCAATCTGCTTAATCTCTTCATCGAGAGTTTTCTGCTCAGCCTTGTCAGAGCATGATACTATTGCTAAAGCAGCACAAAATATTGCTATAATCCTACCTCTATTATTCTCCCTTTTTATATTCATCATAACATATTTTGAGAGATTCAATAAAATACTTTTCAACTTGGTCAAAAGGAATAAATAATTTTCCTCCTGCAGCCCGTTCATGCCCTCCTCCATTAAAAAAACGTCTCGCCATACTATTCACGGAAAAATCATTTTTTGACCTTAGAGAAACCCTTACATAATTATCACCTTCAGTAAATAAAGCTGAAATATTAATACCTTTGATGGACAGGGGAATATTTACAAAACCCTCTGAGTCACCATCATTAAAGCCAAATCTGTTTTGATCACACTTTGAGAGCATAATATAACCCGCCTCAAGGCCATACAAAATTACCATCTTTTCGGACATCAAATAACCCATAAGACGCATCCTTGCCTCACTAAAACCTCCAAAGACCAGATATTGAAGCTTCTCCTTGTCGACACCTTTTTCCATCAAATCCGATGCCATCCTGAAAGTAGATGAAAAAACTGAATTGGCAAAATTATTGGTATCTGTCATCATTCCCACATAGAGTGGCTCAGCTACTTCCTGAGGTATATTGCCTCCAGACAGTGAATAAAAGAGCCAATAAAGTATTTCGCAATTAGAAGAGGTCTCAATCTTAGAAATAACAAGGTCAAAAAAGTCTATCTCCGGTGATGGATGATGATCAATTAAAATTTTGGAAGCCTCACATTCCCGCACAAGACCTTCCATATCATCAATTCTGGATAACTGGTTAAAATCCAAAGCAAGCAATAAATCACACTTAGAAATCAAATCGGAAGATCTCTCCTTACAATTCGAAAATACTAATATCTCACCATTTTTATCTAAAAAAGAAAGATAGTCAGGATACTTGTTGGGAATTATTACATTTATGTTTTTTCTTGAAAGTTTAAGAAAACGAGACATGGCGACAACCGAACCAATAGCGTCACCGTCAGGATTGGTGTGGCCCAATATAACTATTTCATTTGCACGTGATATTAGTTGTGAAAAAAAATCAACTTGCTCTTTTGCTAAAAAATCATTCATCATTCAAAACTTGTCACAAAAATATAAAATATATTGCGGGGTCTGAATATTTGTCTTACTTTTGTAGAACTTATATGAAATATTTAAAATAAAATTCATAAACCCAATGAAAAATATCTTAACATACTTTGTTCTGCCTGTCATCGTCGTATTACTGGGCTATTTGATATACAGAAGTCTCCGGGCACCGGTTGAATTCAATCAGGATAAAGCCTATCGGGAACAAATAGCTATTGAGAGACTCAAAGACATCCGCACACTCCAAACTGCCTACAAAACAAAATATGGCAAGTATACTGCCAGTTTTGACACATTGCTAAACTTCTACAATAATGATCACATTACTCTCGTGAAGCAGATTGGATCAATGGATGACTCAATAGCAGTTGCTCAGAAAAAAGTTTTCCGAGACAGTATTAAGATTGCAGTTAGAGATACACTTCTCAAAAGACCGGGTTTTGTCATTGACTCAATCCAGTACATCCCTTTCAGCGGAAAGCAGAAATTTGAGATGAAAGCAATTGTTGCCAAAGTATCCGGAGTTAATGTGCCTCTCTTTGAAGCTTGTGCTCCATATGATCTTTTGCTCAAAGGGTTGAATCGTCAATACATTGTCAATCTCAACTATGAGAGAACCTCCAGTGACCGTTACCCTGGTCTCAAAGTCGGCAGTATTGATGCTCCAAACAACAATGCAGGAAACTGGGAATAAAAAATGCCGGTCGCGGTTACAAACCAGCCGGAGTTGGGGAAAACTGCGGAAAAAAGATTATCCATTCAGGCTGACTTGAATGGATTTTCTTTTTGTGTTACAGATATTCTCCGAAATAAGCTGCTTTATCTTTTCAAATCAAACTTTAGCTGGGATAGAGCACATACTGATATATTTATCAAGCACGTAGATGATTGCATTAAATCTCACCCTGTTCTTAAACAACAATATAATAGTGTTGACTTTATATACGATACTCCTAAATACGTACTCATCCCCAAACATTTATATAAAAAAGGCGAAGAGCTGCAATATATTACCAAACTCTATCAGCTGGAAGATGTTGAAGAAATAGATATAATAGAAGATTTGGAAAAAGAGATTGTTATTCTTTTTGCGGTAAACAGTACTATTTTAAATCTTTTAAGAGAATTCCAACCTTCATTCAGAATATTTCCGGCCATATTTCCAGTAATGAAGCATCTGATCAACTTCAATGAAATCAATAAAATATTCTTTAAATACAACAAAGGAGAAACTTCGATAATAGCATTTGAAGGAAAAAGACTGCTTTTTTGCAACAATTTCCCTGCACAACACTTCAACACGGCTCTTTACTATCTTTTTCTTGCAGTAAAGCAAATACAGTTCAATCCGGAACAGACAACAATTTTTGTCAGCGGTTCAATTCCCGAAATAGAACTGATGAACATGACAAAATATTTTTCGAAGATTAGATACTTCAGAAATTCTGAAATCCCTCTTAAAGACCATATCAGTGAAATGCAACTCTCCTTACTCACTTTCAAACTATGAGAATAATAGGAGGAGAACAGAGAGGCAGGCAAATAGTGCCACCCTCCAACTTCAAAGCCAGACCAACCACAGATTTCGCAAAAGAGGCTCTCTTTGATATACTATCAAACAAATACGATTTCAGCAAAATCTCTTTTTTAGACCTCTTCTCAGGTACAGGAAGCATTTCCTATGAGTTTGCCTCAAGAGGCTGCAGAGACATTACGGCTGTAGAAATGAATCCCGTTCACGCCGCGTTTATAAAGAGCAGTGCGTCAAAATTTTTTGGATCAGAAAGTTATGTTATTCATGTTGTCCATCACAATGTTTTTGATTTTCTCAAGATATGCAAAAAACAGTTCGATATTATATTTGCAGACCCTCCATATGATATTTCAGAATTGTCAGAAATCCCGGAGAAAATACTGAATACACACATTTTCAATGAACATGCTCTCCTCATTTTTGAGCATTCAGGCAGATATAATTACGAAAATAACCCTCATTTTATAGAGGAGAGAAAATATGGAAACGTTCACTTCACTTTCTTCTCTGCAGAAATTCAAAAATTCAACAAACAAAATTTGTAAATAACAAAAAAGCTCCTATCTTTGCAATCCCAATCCCCAAAAGGGATGAAGGAAATAAGGTCTGGTAGTTCAGCTGGTTAGAATACAT
>DOVA01000091.1 GCA_003520315.1 Rikenellaceae bacterium
AACCTAATAGTACCCGGGTGGTCCGACAACATGCAAATTATCAAGAGAATGTGTGAATGGCTCTATGACAACGGATTCAGCGACACACCTCTTCACTTCAGCAGATTTTTCCCTAACTACAAACTTGCTAATCTGCACCCCACAGCAGAAAAAACAATGATAAAAGCCAAAAATACCGCCCTCAAATGCGGATTGAAATATATATACCTGGGAAATATCTATATCCCTGAATGCGGAGACACCATTTGTCCGACCTGCCATACAACAGTAGTAAAACGAGAAGGTTACATCGTCAGAAGTTATGTGACCCCAGAAGGAACATGCCCAAAATGCGGTCAAAAAATCCCCGGGATCTGGAAATAATTTTTCTATTTAACATAATTTTAGTTAAATTGTGTCCCAAAATTAATATATGAATACAGAAGAAATTTATTATCAACCCAGGGATTACAAAAAGATTGAGTTATGGAAAAATGTCAGCGAAAAAGATTGGAATGATCCGCTTTGGCAACAAAAGAACTCGATAAAAACAGTTGAACAATTATCTAAGGTAATCACATTAACTGAATATCAAAAAAAGGAGATTGAAAGTACTGTGTCCACTCTCATATCCCAAGGAAAAGAACCGCTCAGAATTACACCATATTATGCGTCGCTTATGCAGGAAGATCCCTTCCATCCTATAATGCCGAAAGGAGAAAAGCCTGAAAAGCGATTAGATCCAATATTTTGGCAAAGTGTGCCAACCCCGGCAAATTTATTATTTCCAGATACAGGAATAGAAGGAGCAATGGCTGAAGGTTCCAGATCTTACGGCGCTGCATATCAAAGATACCCTAACAGAGTTGCTCTTTTTGTTGCAGAAAATACCAGTTGTGCATCATACTGTGTTCATTGCCAACGAGCAAAGTCGTTGGATACTTCTGTTGACGTCAACAAAACAGAAATTGATAAAGGACTGTTTTACATAGGATACAACAAAAACATCAACGAAGTTCTCGTAACAGGAGGAGATGCTCTGATGATCAGTCGCTCCAGATTAAAATACATTTTGGAAGAGTTAAGCAAAATTCCACATCTAAGAACTATAAGAATCGCCACAAGAGTGCCAGTTGTCCTCCCCATGGCTATAACAGACGACATACTCAATCTTATAGAAGAGTCAGCAAATAAATATAATACAGGCCCTGAAAAATATGTTTATTTCGTAACACACATCAATCACTATCACGAGATAACCGAAGATTTGGCAAAAGCAGTCAAATTAATTTTGAAACACGGATTTACAGTCAGAAATCAGACTGTACTTCTTAATCACGTCAATGATTATTACAAGACTCTTGCCGAAACTTTCAGAAGAATGTTCTGGATTGGAGTTCACCCTTACTATATACTTCAGTGTCATAAGGAAAAGGGGATAGTTCACTTTATAACCCCAATTCAAGTAGGAATGATCTATATGCAAAACCTTCAAGGCTGGGTATCTGGAATAACAGTACCCAGGTATGCTGCAAACATCGAAGGTGGAGGAGGCAAGGTAGTTCTTATGCCATCAGGACATGATACTCTCAATTTGGGACATAAAATTGATGAAAAAATATC
This sequence comes from Rikenellaceae bacterium, assembly GCA_003520315.1. The sequence goes on from DOVA01000091.1 coordinate 1,603, forward strand.
CGAAAGCTTTGCCACAGTTTATACCTGGGATGACAAAAAAATTTTAAGATACGAGGCTCTTGGAAGAACCACATATGAAGAATTCAAAGCAGGTGTTGAAATAATGGACAGATTCATTGGCAGAAAAGGTGTCTTTCTCCCCAAACTCATTATAGTAGACGAAAATGGCAACCATATAGAAACCACCAACAGAACAAAACTTCCTACGCTTGAAAAGATTAAAAAAGCAGAACTCCTTGAATATGAAGTATTCAAAGATGACATGCCACTTACAAATCCGGCATTGATTCAGCAACAGCTTGATGAATCTTTCAAGCAGTCAAAATTTATGCAGATCAACTAGCTGTCAGGGAAAAACCTTTTTTCAATAAAAATCTTCAGAAACTTAACCGTTTCGTCAATCCCAAGTACGGAGGTGTTGACGCATAAGTCGTAAGAATCAGCAACTCCCCACACTTTATTACTGTAAAAATTATAGTAAGTTGCCCTCCTCTTGTCGGTCTTCTCAATATGAGAACGTGCCTCGGCAAGAGAAAGATGTTGCTGAATCATTACTCTTTTTACTCTCTCCTCCAAATTGGCAGTTATAAACAAATTAATAGCCCTTGGATGATCCTTCAACACATAATCGGCACACCTTCCAACGAAGACACAAGAACCCTCATTAGCCAGTTTCCTTATAACATCACTCTGAATCTGAAAAAGAGTCTCATTGCTCAGGTAATTGTCAGTCACCCCAAACAGCCCATCAAAAACAGAGTACCTGACTCTCTCGTCAGCCCTTTCAAAAACCTCGCTGCACAAACCACTTTCCATAGAAGCCAGGCGGATAAGCTCCTTGTCATAAAAGGAAAATCCGAACAGCTCAGCAAGCCGTTCCCCAATCTCATGGCCGCCGCTACCAAGTTGACGACCGATGTTAATTACACAATACTCATTCATTTTACAAATTGAGTTTTGATTTTTTTAATTGATGGAAAAGTAAATATGCCGTGATCATACTAGCCAACAAATCCGCTAGCGGAATACTGTACCATATACCTTTTACGCCAAATATATTCGGCAATATAAACAGGGCGGGAAGCAAAAAGACAACCTGTCGTGATAAAGACATGAAAATTGCCTTCCCTGGCTTACCAATACTCTGAAAGAAATTAGAAGCCACCATTTGAAAACCCACTATAGGAAAGAATATTAAAACGATTCTCATACCCTGTACTACCAATGATATCAACCCTTCATCACTTGTAAAGAGCGAAGCAACAGCTCTCGGGAAAAACTCGCCTACAATAAAACCTATACTCATCACACTAGTAGCAAGCAATATTGTCAATTTCAAAGCCTTGTTCACCCTTGCTAACTGTCTGGCACCATAATTATAACCGGCCACAGGCTGCATACCCATATTAAGACCCGCAACAATCATAGCAAAAAAAAACGATATCCTGTTGATAATACCGTAAGCACCCACCTGCAAATCACCCCCATATCTTATCAAACCCTGATTTATCACAATCACCACCACACAAGAAACCGAATTCATAAGAAACGGAGCAAGACCAATAGAAAGAGCATCCTTAACTATCTTTTTGCGCAACTTAAATACCCCCTTATGAAAATGAATAAAATTACTCTTATTACAAAAGATCAACATCTGCCAGGCAAGCATGGAGGCCTGCGCAATAATAGTAGCAAGAGCTGCTCCACGAATACCCCATTTGAAAACATAAATAAAAATCGGTGCAAGAATAATATTAATCAATACTGAACCAATCGTTGCATACATCGATTTTGCAGGAAAACCAGAAGCCCGCAACAGAGCATTCTGGCCAAAATATAAATGAGTTATCACATTGCCCAGAGAGATTATCTCCATGTAATCCCTCGCATATGGAATTGTAGCATCACTCGCTCCAAAAAAATAGAGAATAGGGTCTATAAATATCAGCACGACAATGGCATAAATAGTCCCTATCACAAGATTCAACGTAAAAGCATTCCCCAAAATAAGATTAGCAGAAGAATAGTCCTTCTGGCCAAGCCTCAAAGACATCAGCGCTGCACCTCCGGCACCTACCAGAGATCCAAAAGCAGCACTCAAATTCATCAGAGGAAAAGAGATAGCCAAACCAGAAATAGCAAGTGGACCTACCCCCTGACCGATAAAAATACTGTCAATAATATTATAAAGCGAAGATGCTGTCATCGCTATCACAGAAGGAATTGCAAACTGCAGCAGCAATTTCCATATCCTCTCAGTACCCAGTGCAGTAGGCGCACTATTACTGTTATTCATACTTCTCATATACCGGCAAAGTTACTAAAAATGAAAATAGACAGAAAATTGTTAAATTTCCTTAACTTTGTAAATCTATAACACGATTTACCATGGCACAGATAGTAAACGATATCTCCAGAACATTCAACGAATACCTTTTGATTCCTGGTTTGACAACAAAACAATGCACTCCAGACAAAATAAGTCTCAAGACACCATTGACAAAATTCAAAAAAGATTCAGAATCCGACTTGTACTTGAACATTCCGTTTGTGTCTGCAATAATGCAGTCAGTATCAGATGACAAAATGGCCATAGCCCTTGCCCGAAATGGAGGGTTATCTTTTATATTTTGCTCCCAGCCAATAAAAGAACAGGCTGATATGGTCCGCAGAGTGAAAAAATACAAGGCAGGATTTGTAGTCAGCGATGCCAACCTCACTCCCGAACACACACTTCAGGATGTCATAAATCTCAAACAAGCCAAGGGATTTTCAACAATAGGCATAACTCACGACGGCACATCCAACGGCATATTGCTTGGACTTGTAACCAGCCGTGATTACAGACCGGGAATAGATGACCCCGGCAAAAAAATCAAAGATTTCATGACACCATTTTCCAAACTGATTACTGGTAAATACGGCATTACACTCGACGAAGCCAACAACATAATCTGGGAAAACAAGATAAACGCACTGCCAATTATAGATAAACAACAACATCTCAAATACTTTGTTTTCAGAAAAGACTACGAAAACCACAAAAACAATCCATACGAACTGCTCGACACACATAAAAGATTGATAGTAGGAGCCGGGATCAATACAAGAGACTATAAAGAACGCATCCCTTCACTCATAGACGCCGGTGCAGATGTACTCTGCATCGACTCATCCGACGGGTATTCAGAATGGCAAAAGGAAACCATAGATTTTATCCGACACAAATATGGTGAAAAGGTCAAAGTCGGAGCAGGCAATGTAGTTGACAAAGACGGATTTTATTATCTCGCAGAAGCTGGAGCAGATTTTATAAAGGTAGGCATAGGAGGAGGCTCTATCTGCATCACAAGAGAACAAAAAGGAATAGGAAGAGGACAAGCAACAGCCTTGATAGAGGTAGCACAAGCAAGAGACGAATACTTTGAACGCACCGGCATCTATATCCCTATATGCTCAGACGGAGGAATAGTTCAGGACTACCACATGGTACTCGCATTGGCAATGGGAGCAGATTTTCTGATGATGGGCAGATACTTTGCAAGATTTGACGAAAGCCCCACAAAAAAACTTATGGTCGGAGGCACCTATGTCAAGGAATATTGGGGAGAAGGCTCCAACAGAGCAAGGAACTGGCAGCGTTACGACGCAGGAGGAACAGACTCACTTAAATTTGAAGAAGGCGTAGACAGCTATGTACCTTATGCCGGCAAACTAAGAGACAACCTCGACATAACACTTGGCAAAGTCAAAGCCACAATGTGCAGCTGCGGAGCATTAACCATAAAAGAGCTAAAAAAACTGGCCAAAATCACACTCGTCTCATCCACAAGCATCATCGAAGGAGGAACTCACGACGTCATACTCAAAGACACAAATTCTTCCGGCATATAAAATGCTGCTTCTGTCACACTGCCATTATGTCATAGCATCACTTCATC
>DOVA01000160.1 GCA_003520315.1 Rikenellaceae bacterium
TGGAGGAGATCTTTATCGAATCTATACTCACACAATCCGGTAATAAATCTTACCGAATCGGAATTGCCCTTGTAATATTCTGATATCTGCCGACATATGAGGTCCGCATTTGACTTGTATACAGGTAAATATCCACCCACGGCAACAAGACCGAAACCGGTGCCTGAAATTGTGAATATTGGAACATTTTCATTTGCTTGTCGAAGTTTGAGTAGAGATGTATTTGTCAGGCCTATTCCGTCTTTCTTTGCTCTCCATGTGCCCATAAGAATTACACTGTTTTGTGGTAGTTCTCTCATTATTTGCTGAGCCTCTTGAATTGTAAACTTTCTGCCATCCAAAAGTGTGAGTTTTATTTCAGGGAATTGTTTCATTTCCTTTCTCACGAGAGCTTGAAGTGAAACCCCTCCATAGGTGTTATCTGATACAAAAATAATATTGTCTGTCTTAGGATAAAGTTTTTTGATAAGTTTTATATTGGCAGTCACATCATAATGATTGAGATATCCTCCTCCTTGTCCTATCCTCTTAGCTTTTTCTACAGTATTCACTGACTCGGGAAGCCATTCATGACCAACAGAGTCTTTTGGAAGTTCAATACCATTTACTGAAGCAAAGGCTGAGAAAAAGGGCACTCCTTTTGGGACTGAGTCTTGAGAGAGAAATGAAGCCCATGCCTCCTGACCGAGAAGTATTATAGCCTTGAGATTTGATTTTTGAAACTTATTTAAAGTATTCCTCATTTGATTCTTCCACATGAAAGATTCTTCGCTGAAGCTCTTGCAACCAAGGTCCTCAATGATAATATTGGCTTTTTCTCCTCTTTCTGTTACAATATTTTCGAAATCTGTAATAAAGTCAGACATCCTCTGAGTGTCAGGGTTGTAGGAAGAGATTATAAGATAAATGTCACTGCCGTTATTTTTTTGATGTGAGGCAAATAAGCTGGCAGGGAGAATTAAAAAAACAACTAATAAGAATTTTTTCATTATTTAATAGCCTCCTTTTCCTGTCGGGACAGTGAAAAACTAACAAGTGACAAAGTGCCGCATATTACCATGGTTAATGCCTGTGATTCATGTGAAATAGTAGCAAAGACAATTCCTGTTGTTTGCGATATGCCGTAAACGTGTGCAAGAGCGAGAGTCGTCACAAGATGAAATGCTCCTATACCTCCCTGGACAGGAATAAGCCATCCAAGACTTCCTACTACCATGAGGAACAGGGCATCAGTAGCTCCTAAAAAGCTGACCTTGGGAAAAGCGTAGATAGTAGTAAGGCTCATCAACCAGTAACATGTCCAGAGTATAATTGTTAAAAGAATAAACAGCCACTTTTGTTTCATCCTAAAGCCGGAAACAAGCCCGTCAAAAAGACCTTTTGTTATTTTAACAATTTTTTTAAATATAGGATGACGTTCTCTGTATTTGAAGACAATATAGATAAATATTGCAAAGGCAAGTATAATCACTGATGCTAACAAAATCAGGTTGGAAGAGAATTTTCCTGGAAGTGCGCCGAGTATTTCCTTATTAATAAATGTTCCAAACTGTTCCCATGAAAGGAAAACCACTAATATTACCAGAATAATCAGGGAAAGCAGATCAATACTCCTTTCGAGAACCACTGATCCAACTACAGATTCAACTGGTATTCCACTTTTTTTTGCAATTACGCCGCATCTTGCAAGTTCGCCTGCTCTTGGTGCTGCGAAATTAGTAAGGTATCCTATATTAACACCATCCCATGAATCTCTTAGCTTGACTGGTTTACCCAGAGTTTGCATTATCATTCTTCCTCTTACAGCCCTGATAAAAAAAGCTAAAATGCTTATTGTCATTGAAGCAAGTATCCACCAATAATTTGCATCCTTTATTCCATTCAGAAAATCTAACCAGTTCACCCCTTTAAATGAAAACCACAGTAAAATACCCGCCAAAGAAAGCAGAAGTAAGTATTTAAGTGAGGAGTAGAACTTTTTCATTTATTCGATTAATTGTTCATGGGATCAACTTATTGCTTTTCGAATCTGGAAATATTATCTTTGGTTTAAATGCAATTGCTTCTTGAGGTGACATGGTGGCATATGCCATTATTATAACAAGATCGTCAATGGCAAATTTATGAGCAGCAGCTCCATTAATTCCAATTTTGCCGCTTCCTCTCTCTCCCATAATGACATATGTCTCAATTCTTTCACCATTGTTTATGTTTACTACTGACACCTTTTCGTTTGGGTACAGACCGGCTGCATCAGCAAGATCTGCATCTATAGTAATACTGCCGATATAGTTAAGATTCGCTTCTGTTACACGGGCTCTGTGAATCTTGGATTTCATTATTTCGAGTTGCATCTTATTTCAATTTAATATTGTCAATTAGCCTTGTCTTTCCGGCAAATACAGCAGTCCACATTTGTATTTCTTCTGCTTCGTCCCATAGTGAAACAGGCTGTAAAGTTGCGGAATCGACAATTTCAACGTATTCAACTTCAAGCTGTGGAGAGTTGTTAATTTTATTTATGGTAATTTTAATCAGTTCTTCAGGTGTGATTTTTTCTTCTTTCGCCAGAGCTGCTGCATTAAGGAGTGCCTGATAAATCAAGGGAGCGACCTTTCTTTGTTCAGGTGTAAGAAGCGTATTTCTTGAGCTCATCGCGAGACCATCGTCTTCGCGGACAATTGGGCAGGCAATTATTTGAACAGGATAGTCTAATTGCCTTGTAAAGTATTTTACAATTGCAAGTTGTTGATAGTCTTTTTCTCCAAAAAACGCATATTTAGGTTTGACTGTATCAAAAAGTTTTGTAATAACCTGTGCAACGCCGTTAAAGTGTCCAGGTCTGCGAGGCCCTTCGCCAAGGGCATCCAGCGTACCAAAGTCAAACACTCTTGTATCGGGTTCAGGATAGATATCTTCGACTGAAGGAGCAAAAAGAATAGACACATTAGCCTCAGCGAGTTTTTTACAATCCTGCACAAGGGTTCGCGGATACTTTTTAAGGTCTTCCGGATTGTTAAACTGAGTGGGATTTACAAATATACTTACAACAACGGTATCTGTATATTTTAGGGCTGTCTTTATCAATGAAATGTGTCCTTCGTGGAGTGCACC
>DOVA01000062.1 GCA_003520315.1 Rikenellaceae bacterium
TTTGGTGATTCGGGATTTTCACAGTTAGACAAACGTCCCGGAGGGGTTGTCTTTATTGAAAGGACTATTTGAAAAAGCTTCATGCTTTTTAAAGAGACCTTTTATTAGAAACGTAGCTATTGTTGCAAGTGGCACAGCAGCTGCTCAATTAATTGCCGTTGCCTTCTCGCCTTTGATTACCCGTATTTTTGGGCCAGAAGCTTTTGGTTTACTAGGTGTTTTTAAAGCTTTAGTAGCTACACTGGCTCCAATTGCTGCTCTTACATACCCCATTGCTATTGTCCTTCCTAAAAAAGATTCTGAAGCAATAGAACTTATGAAGCTTTCTTTTTCTATTGCTCTTATAGTCTTTGTAATTGTCGCAATTGCTTTTTGGGTTGGAGGTTATCCCCTTCTAAAACTCCTCGATTCGGAAATGATCGCTCCTTATGTAATGTTGATCCCCTTGTCAATTTTGTTCGCTGCCTGCGCACAGATAGCACAACAATGGCTTATCCGCAAGAAACAATATGGAATAACCGCTAAAGTATCAGTTTTACAGGCCTTGCTGCTTAATAGCGCAAAAGCGGGGTTTGGTCTTTTCAATCCTACAGGGAAATTATTAATAGAACTCGCAACAGCTGGCCATATAATAAATGCAGTTATGTTCTGGGTCGGAATTAAACGGTCAGGAGGCCTAGTCAATAGTCCTGCAACATCAGAAAACTATTCTGGAAAGACTTTAAAAGAACTGGCTTTTCAGTATTATGATTTCCCTCTTTTCAGAGCACCCCAAGTCTTTTTGAATACTGTTTCTCAAAGCTTGCCCGTTTTGATGCTAGCCAGTTATTTTGGTCCGGCTTCAGCAGGTTTTTATAGTATTGGTAGAACAGTCTTAGGTATGCCCTCTCAACTGATTAGTAGATCGGTGGGCGATGTGTTTTATCCTAGAGTCGCCGAGGCAGTTCACAAAGGTGAAAATATCTCTAGGCTAATAATTAATGCCACAGTCGCGTTGGCTATAATCGGATTCCTGCCCTTTGCCGTTGTAGTTGCCTTTGGTCCATGGGTATTCTCTTTTGTCTTCGGTGCTGAATGGGTCAAGGCGGGAGAATATGCAAGGTGGGTGGCATTTTTGATGTTTTTCAGCTTTATTAATCGACCTAGTATCAATGCGATTCCCGCACTTTCTTTCCAAGGTTTTTTCTTGTTTTATGAAACCATAGGAATAGTTATCAGAACTCTTTCTCTGGTAGCAGGTGCTGTAATTTTCAACGATGATTTGATCGCAATAGTGATATTTTCAATATCGGGAGTACTTTTAAACATTCTCCTTATTGTCACGACTATTTATAGAGCGAAAAGATCGGAGTGAACAATTTATTAAGATTAGCGAGGTGTGTAGGAGAGGGGTGTAAAGCTTGAACAAGATCACAATTGCTATTTGCACTGATGAAAACTATGCGCTTAATGGAGCTATGACGCTTTATAGTGCAGCGATAAACGTAAAGGAAAATACGATAATTAATGCTTACGTGGTAGATGCTGGCATCAAAACAAAGACCCGGAAGCGTTTTGAAAGAACATTAGATTTACCTAATGTTTCCCTTTCTTGGCTTAAGATCGACCTATCAAATTTTGTTGACCTTCCCATTTCCCCGTGGACTTCAAAAGCAGCCCATGTTCGTTTGATGTTGCCTGGGCTTTTAGCTGGGAAGAGAGATAAATTGCTATACCTGGACAGCGACATGATGGTTCTTGGTGATATTTCGAAACTTTGGGAAATACCAATGAACGGGATTTGTATTCTTGCGTGTCAAGATGGCAAATACCCTCAAGTAGAAAATTGTCAAGCAAGAGACATCCTTGTTGAACTAGGAATGAAGCTGTCTGACCCCTATTTCAATTCCGGACTGTTACTTATCAACATATTGCGCTGGCAAAAGCTTGGAATAACAAAAAAAACGATCAGGTTGTTACAGGAAAAGGGAGTATTGTTTTCTCACAAAAATCAGGATGCTCTCAACGTGGTTCTCTTAAATGAATGGAATCCTATTGACATCATTTGGAATGTTGGAACCCCACACTTTTTTTCGAGTAGTAATTTTGACAAAAACAAAAACATTGTGGAGAAAGCCCAAATTATTCACTTTACAGGTAGGCCGCCTGGTTTTGCAGGGTGCGTGCATCCAAGGAAGCAACAATTTAATATTCATGTCAAAAAATCAGGGTGGTTTATTTATCCCGAATACCTATTGTGGAAACTTGAACTAATTTGGAAAAACCTGATTTTTGATTTCAAAAAATTAATTAGTGGATTTCTTAGAAAAATTAAGTCGTCACTGCAACAATGAATGAATGTTTCGGGATAGATGAAGGAATAAAGGAACGTTACTATATCGTAATAGAGGTGTTAGTTGATGAGAATTGCCTTTTTAGTTGAAGAATTCCCAGTGCTTTCGCAAACATTTATTCTCAATCAGATTACGGGATTGATCGATCGCGGTCATGAAGTAGAAATTTTTGCCAGTC
>DOVA01000194.1 GCA_003520315.1 Rikenellaceae bacterium
CTCCGAATGCAAGTAAAATCCCATCAGGTTTCTCTTTCTTTATCACTTCTTCAACAAAATAAGGAGTTACCGGTAAAAAATATATTTTATCAGCTACTCCTTCAGATGTTTGAACCGTTGCTATATTTGGATTTATAAGGACTGTTGCAATACCTTCTTCCTTTAAAGCTTTAAGGGCCTGAGAACCTGAATAGTCAAATTCTCCAGCTTCTCCTATTTTAAGAGCTCCAGAACCAAGAAGAAGTACTTTATTAAGATTTCTTTCCATTATTACAGTTGTTTAATAAAGTCATCAAATAGGAATTCAGTATCTGTAGGACCACTTGAGGCCTCAGGATGAAATTGACACGAAAAAAATGGTTTATATTTATGCTTTATCCCTTCATTTGAATTATCGTTCATATTAATAAAGAGAGGTTCCCAATTTGTGCCGAGCGTTGAATTATCAACGGCAAATCCGTGGTTTTGAGATGTTATGAAACATCGGTCAGAATTAACCAATCTTACAGGTTGATTGTGGCTCCTATGACCATATTTCATTTTGTATGTTCTAGCTCCACCAGCTTTAGCCATTAATTGATTCCCCATACAAATTCCAAAAATTGGCTTTTCCATTTCAAATGCCCTGGCGATATTATCAATAGCTGTAGTACAAAACTCAGGATTACCCGGTCCATTTGAAATAAATAAACCATCATAATCAATAGTATGAAAGTTAAAATTCCATGGAACCCTGATTATTTCGACACCTCTTCTCAAAAGACACCTTATGATATTGTGCTTTACTCCACAATCTACAAGAACAATTTTCTTATAGCCCGAACCATAATGAATAACTTCTTTGCAACTTACAATATCAACCTGATTGACAGTGTTAGGATCATAGTAGCCTTCCAGAGAAGTGCCTTCTGGAATAATTTTACCAAGTAGCGATCCTTCTTCTCTTAAAATTTTTGTAAGTTCTCTTGTATCAACTCCATAAATGCCTGTTATATTGTTCTCTTTAAGCCATTTATCGAGACTTTTGGCTGCATTCCAGTGACTGTAATTGAATGAATAGTCAGAAATAATTAATCCTCTTACATGGATTTTCTCAGATTCAAACAGTGTAGAAAGATTGTTAATTAAAGTATCTTCCGGAACACCGTAGTTTCCTACTAGAGGAAAAGTAACACACAGTATCTGTCCTGAATAGGAGGGATCAGTTAGACTTTCGGGATAACCAACCATAGCTGTAGAAAAAACGACCTCACCATCAATGGCTTGGTCGTTTCCAAATGAGTAACCGACAAATTCAACCCCTGATTCGAGATATAGCTTTGCAACTCTATTGTCTCCCATTATGTTTCCGATTAAAATTGTTAAAACCGAGCAAAGGTAATGAAAAAGGGGGAGTGGTTAAAAAATATGCTACATGCTCCGTGCAAAAATTATCCAAAGTTCAGCTTTGAGCTCTGACCATCTTCTCATTGCAGCAGCAGCAAAATTGTTTGTGAATTCTGTCAACATTTTTTTTGCTTCTTCAGGTTTACCGTTATTTATTAATTTTGTTGCGGCTGTTTCAATATTTGCAGCATCTCTAAACATCGCATCTTCCAAAGACATAAGCTGAGGTTCTATTATCTTTCGTGTTTTATCCCAGTTTATTGTTGCTATTCTGTTTGTTTCTCTGAAAGTCCAAATAGCTGCATCTTCTCTATACCGATGTTGTCCACAAATAGAATAGCTTTTAGGCAATGTTGTTGTACCAGAATATATAGGAATTTTTGGACTTTGTGCCGGATTGTCGAAAGCAAAATAGGCCACTCCTCCAACTTCATCAGGTAACCAGTCTCTTAGTTGAATGACATGAGAGTAGGAGCATTGAATGACGGCAATAGTTCTATTCCTTTCTGTAACGCCAGGCTTCAAAGAATTTAACAAAGCTCTCATATCATTAGTCATAAAGGTTGAAACAGGCCTTACAGTATCTTGATACTCTCCTCTTACGGCATCTTTACGTGGCACAACTACAAAAAGATTTGCTGTCTGGTCAAATTGTGTACCATCATAAGTTTGTCTGTACATTGCCAAGATATCTCTGACATCAACTTTTTTGTCAGGTTTTATTGAGAATGGCAACTCTTCTGCATCAAACTGAAGGTTTAAAGATGGAGCAAGAGTATTGAAAACAAAATATTCTCTAACAGAAAACGGTTTTTTACCACTATTGATTTTCCAAAATACAAAATCGCCCTTTCCATCCCAAAGACCAAGTTTTATAACTCTTTCTTTGATGTCTGAGCTGTACATAAAATTGCGTTGGTCGTTAAAATTGACTTTAGAAATTCTTGGAATATTGGCTGAGATCCCAATGTGATCATCAGGTATTCTTTGAGCTACCCATATTGCTGAAGGTTTACCGGGACCTGAACCAAAAATTTCCATTTGCCAAACCTCTTTTTTGTCAGCTATAGTAATGCACTCTCCCCAATCTCCATAACCATACTGTTCTGCAAGTCTGCCAATAAGTTTAATGGCATCTACTGCTGTCGAACACCTTTGAAGAGCAATCCTTTCAAGTTCTTCAATTGGAAAAAGACCATTTTCATTTAATAATTCAGGTCTGCCTTCTATAGTTGTCTCTCCGATTGCGAGTTGTTTTTCGTTGAGACAAGGATAAGCTGTATTTAAATAAGCAAAAGTCTTTTCTGGGGCTGGGATTTTACCTTTTTCTTTAACATTTCTCATATCCCAAGGCTCTTCATTGTGAAGAGTTCCCCAGTAAATAGGCTCCATATCTCCTGGCTTGAATGATTTTGAAGGGGTTATTTCAACCCATGTTCGATAATTTGCATCACACGTATGTGCTGTCATAACTGAGCCATCAGTACTCGCTCCTTTACCTACCATTATGGAGGTACAACTTTCTTTATACAGATTTGTCTGGGCAAAAGAAAGAGAAGAGCTAACAATCAAAGTTAGAAGAGATAAATAAGTTTTTTTCATAAAATTTTATTTAGATATTTCAACTCAACAGACTGTAAGAAAAGTGATTAGAAATGTGGCATGAATATTCCACTTTTAGCATCAGATTCAATTAGTTCAAGAAGCTTGTCTATTGCTATTTCTTCCGGGACTGCTCTGAATATTGGATCCTTTCCTCTATATATAGATACCTTGTTCTTTCCTTCTCCGACATAACCATAATCGGCATCGGCCATTTCTCCAGGACCATTGACAATGCATCCCATAACAGCAATAACATATCCCTTTAAATGAGCCGTTCTTTTCTTAACTTCTGAAAAAACTGATTCAATATTAAAAAGTGTTCTTCCACATCCTGGACAAGCAACGTATTCAGGTTCAAAAAATACTCGTCTCGATGCCTGCAATAGCTCTCTGCGAAATCTGTCAATGTCATTTTTTGTATAAGGCGACTGCATTTCAAGTTCAATCGATATCTCATCAATCTT
>DOVA01000200.1 GCA_003520315.1 Rikenellaceae bacterium
AGCTTACAAGCCGTCATGTAAATACAAGCGCAGGTTATTTCATACGAAGGTAAAATACCTCTTTTTGTTTCGAGATAATCCCAATTGCATATGTAGTGGTAATCCACTTTTGTGGAGATAAGACAAAAGCATTTGCTCCTGCCTGATTTTTAAACCCGTCGAATTCGACCAGNNTCCCACAATCCCAAAAATTCAATAGCACTACTGGTTCTGAGCCAATTTTTCACAACATCTGCAGGGAATTCCGGGTTTTTGTACTTTGCAATATCCGTTAAACTGATATAATCGTCTTCGCTGCCTGTAAAAATTACAGCAATTTATCTCCCCTTTGCAGTTATCATGGCTATTATTGTTTTACCTTTGGCCATCTATTGCACCTCCTAAATTGGAACATTGATTTCACTCATTACAAACAGATGGACGTTGTTTTTGTTTGCCTCGGTTTCAAAAACAAAAAGTGTAACGGTGCGGGGGAACTTCTCCCGCACTTTTCTCAAGGAGATGTGGACAGGGTACCTGTCCCATTGTCCATCCCGCCTTTAAAAAAATATATCCCAAAGATTTCCTCAATTGAACCTAAATCTTACATTTCGACTTCATCTTTTACTAAATTAATAATGTCTCTGTGAATCGCAGGTCATTGGCGATACTCCAGATTGTCTNNATATGTAGCGGTAAAACAGCATACCCAGGACATATTGCTTAAAGTCCCATCCGTCCACGCTTCCGCGCAAATCATTGGCGATATTCCAAATGGTACGATGCAGCTCCGCACGTTCCTGTTCTTTCCTGTTATCCATATAGAAATCTCCTGTCCATAGTATTGCTCTTGTGTGAGATTCAGTTCTTAATGCTAAAAATTAATGTAAAATGATAACAACGTTGTATCCTTCTACCTGATCCGGCGTAATCCTGTTTTAATTTTCAGAGGTTATTTTTTTTGTCAGGCCATTTAACAGGCTTTTTGTTTGCCTATCGGGAGAGCAACAGGGGACAGTCCTCATTGTCTTGGAATAAATCTGTCAGCGAGGCCGTCCCCGTTTCTGGCGGAGTTTTGTCGTGGACTCTAGGGAGAAATTCTTTCCTGAAAAAAATAAAAAACCCGACCGAAGCCGGGTAATATTTAGCTGATACTGAAATAATAGATTTTATCAGGTTGGGGCTGTCTCAATATTTTTGTTCTTGCATACTGAGGATGCAAAATCTCTTTTTTTATTTCAATAAATTTGCCGTCTTTTGTGTCCTTTAAGAATTTAATGAGTGTATCAGTCTTTTGAGAGGCCTGTGATTCATCTTGAATTTTCATTCTTAATCCTCTCCCTTACTTTATTATTTTTTTGCCAATCTGCATTTCTATCTGGTTCCGTATGCCCGACAGATCAATTTCAAAACCACATTTGCACTTTAGTTTATCATTTTTAGGGTAATATATAAAGCCTTTTTTGATATGATCTGCATTCATTTTTGAAGCTGGTTTTAATTTACAGAATATTTTATGGTTTGTACCGCATTGAGGACAAACTTGATTTATTTCAACTGCATCTACTAACACGGGGGCAGAAAGAGATGGTAATCCTGCTTGCACCGCATGCTTAAAAAGTTTTTCATGTTCTGTAGCATAAATCTTGTATGCTGTTGTTGAACTAAAAAGGAGCCTGCATACAGTTTGTATGCGATAGACAATATCAGCTATTGCTGGATTGTCATCTATCCTATTAACCTTTAATTTGATGGTTTCCAGATCAATTATCTTGATCGATCTTCCATGCGATCTCCACAGGGCATGATTACATAATTGATCGGCTATTTCTTTAGCTCTGTTTTGTTTCATTTCATGTGTGACAGGCAATTTTCTGGCCGCGGTTTCATTCCAATCAGCAAATTTGTATTTTGTCAGCCATTCGACGACAAGGTCCTTCGCAAACTCTAATGAGTTACTTACCCCATTTAATTCTCCAGGAGATATTTGAGCTACCATGATTGCTTCGAAAGGATTTAAGGATTGTGTGGCTTCAGCCTTTTCCTGTTTTTCTTCTACCCATGCCATATAATCATAGGCAGATGATTGCGATCTGCCGATATAAATTTGCGCATCAATTGGTCCCAGGCTTCCTGTATCTGTCATAAATATTTCATGTCCAGATAAAACCATTATAGTTCCTGCACTCTTTGCTTCACCAGATACTACAAAATTGACCTTTGTAAAATTTGAATGTAAAAATCTAACTATCTCTTCTGCTGTTTCGCCACTGCCCCCGGGAGTCTCAATATAGAAATCTAATCGATCCCCTCCTTTTTGAGACGAAAGCATATCTGCTATCATAAAATAATCATCCTGGTCCAACTGAGCCTCAAGAATTCGTTTTTGGGTTGAAGTGACAAAAACAACTAAATATGTTCCCTGTAATTTATTATATTCAGAGATCAGTCTTACAAGTTCATTTTCAAGTTCATTTGCACCTAGCTTTCTTTGAACATATTCATTCATTCGTCCCATCGTCTTCCTCCTTTTTATTAATAACAAGAATACTGTAGAAACGAGTGTGCGTCCTTTTTGCCTCCTACCGTTTATTCTTGCCCCTAATTATAAAAGCCCATGTAAATCTCTATTTACTATAAAAGCACTTCATAAAATAGATTACCAATTATTACATTAATTGTAATACAATATTATTTTATGCTTTTCCCTTCCGTTTGACAACCATATATTGAAAATCCAAATAAAATTGCTTTCTAAGTTTTAATTTAATAAGATTCTTCGCTTTGCTTAGAATGACCAAAAAAAGTCGGACTATTGTGCGTCCGACTTTCTAGCTGTTTAGTAAACTTGTATTAATACTCCCATCCAGGAATACCACCCAGTTTGCCGATATTGTTTTCGATGGTACATTTAAGGACTGCTCTTTTGATAACTGTGGTTTTACCAGGCTGACCTTCCAGAATGCAACGCTTACGGACACTTTCTTCAAGGGAAGGAGCTTGAAGCGGATTCGGTTTATTGACTGCCAGGCAGACAAGATGACCTATGCATTTTTGAAAAACGGAAAAGCGGACATGACCGGTATTACATTGTGCCCGGCCCCCGGTGGGGCATAGTCAGCATTTTCAGTCTATTTTTGCCGGTTTTGGCTCGTTCTCCACGGCAATGGCACGCAGTGCGGCTTCCATCCGTCCGCACTCTTCGGCGGCGCATTGCTCGATTTGTCCCCACGGCGCATCAGTCCCGAGC
>DOVA01000093.1 GCA_003520315.1 Rikenellaceae bacterium
GTCCATTTCTATACAAATCTTCAAATTACATACTTGTTTTCATCTAGGCTGGGCTTCTGAAGCTGCCTCAGGTAGCTCAGAAGAATGAAAATATCAGGCATTTGCTATTTTGCAAGAGCCTCTATGGTTTCCATATTTTATAAATCTCCTTTCGTCGATTGAACGCTTCTTCGCCACCTTCCATTATGTTTACAATCAATTTCTGGGTGCCTTGGGCATCAATACTCCCGCTTTGCACAGTCACTTTTTCATCCATAAATGAACAGGCATGAACTAATTCAGCATCTCCTAAAACAGGAATGTTGGGATTGTGAGTGGCAAAAATAAATTGAACCTCAGATTTCATATCGCAAATCAGTTTAATAACATCTTCGTATATAGTCTGATTATCCAGATCATCCTCTGGTTGATCTATAATGATCACATCATTTTCTTTAAGACTCAGGACAAAAAGAATAAGTGCAGAAGCTCGTTGACCCAAGGAGTGATGCTGTAACTCCTTACCTCGGTATTTGATGATAAATTTATTTGGAACTTGATACGTAAGAGCAGATTGAAGGTTTGTAGAAAAGTAATCTTCAAAAAGTTTAGGGTTACTACCAAAAAACTTCTTTGCGTTATCGAAATCCAAATAGAGTGCGACAAAGTCAGGATACTGATTGGCAATCCCTTGGTAAGTTGACTCTCTGATACCGCTGCCTTTACAGATGTCTTTCATCGTATTTACAAAGTCCACCTTATCACCTTTATAGATAGATTCTATAGTTAATGAAGGCGATTCTTTTTCAATTTTTTCTAATTCTGATTTAGTCAGCATAAATTCTTCGTGCCATAGAGCATTTAGTATCTTTACTTCTTTAGAATAGATTTCTTGATGCCCAGTAAATTCGACTTTCTGCGCTTGAAGCTCGATAATTCTTGTGACCGCTTTTGCTTGCTTAGTTTTCAGCGCTAAAAATTGTTCAGAGCTGATATTGCTATCCCCTGATGCTTGCAACTCCTCACTTAGCTTTCTTTCAATCTCTGCAAACTCTTCAACCATGTCTTTACGGATTTTCCCCATTTCAACTTGTATATCTTTCAGTTTTTGTTGCACTACAGGACTATCTTGATTCCAAGCCTTTAAATAGGAAATCAAGGACAAATATTTCGTTTCCAGAATGTTCTTCAACTTCTCATATAGTTCAGTATTGTGTTTGGAAGCGTAGTCCTTTTTCGAGGACAGCATTAATTCATAGTCGGTGTATAATCTGCTAACATCCTGAGAGAAAAGTTCAACCACTCTAATTGTTTCATCGATCTGATTTACATCAGCATCAAAGTCGAGCCGTTTTTGGAGTTTTTCCTCAATTTTGTGATCGGCACAAAATTGAAGTTGATGATCGGTATCATTCTTAATATCATGCTCTTCCTTAATCATCTCATCCAAGTTCTGTCCACTGGTAAGATTACGTACTGCGTCAATGACCTTCACTTTCTGAACAGATATCTTTTGAAGTACCTCATCCCGTTTTGAACCTAGAAGTTTGTTGACTAAGTCCTTTTCAAAGCCGTCTCCGGTACTAGACAGATCTTTCTGGCCAAAATAAATGGGCTTACTGAGAATTGAATCTGTTATTGACACTCCTGGCAGATCCTTTCCGCTATATTCTACATTTGTATCCTCGCCACAAACCTTTGAAATCGTGTATATCTTGCCATGGCGGTCGACGACATCCATTTCTACCTTGCCACCACTTCCCATCGTAAATTTAACAAGATTCTCTTTATACTTCTTGTCACCGGATTTCTCACCGATTTCAATTTTCAATACATAACGTAACACTTCAAGAATTGAGGATTTTCCACTACCCCGTATCCCTATCATTGTGTTGAGTTCAGGGGAGAATTGTATTTGCTTACCTGACAATGTACCACCGGTGAACCGCATATTCAGAATGCGGGAGTGTCCATGATGAATAGGAGTTGGAGAAACACGGCTCTTTTTGTCTAAAAGTGCAAATTTCACTGCATCAAATGAGAAGGATCCCAGCTTGAGATAACATTGTTCACCATTGCCGATACTGGCAATATCTTTGCAGTCTGAACCTTCAACTTCAGCAGGATACCAGTCTGAAAACCAATGCTTCACTTTATCTCGCTCATCACGGGTTCGAACTTTCTGGAAACCTAAACAGCGTCTTCTGAATATTGTGTCTTGGCCAATTTCTTGCAGTCTGCCACCTTTGAGTTCATTCCAGAGACCACTACTTTGCTCGACATGTGCAAAAACCACAATAAAATCCCTATGATAGCCCTCGAGCTTTTTCAATGTATTCAACAAATCAAGGGAACATCGACCGTTATCCCGCTCATACTGGTTGGGAGTTTTTCCCTCAAAAGCAACATTCAAGAATTGGTTAATATAATCTTGACCTCCCGCAAGCCACTCATCATTGAAGATGACTAATGTGTGGATACCATTAGCGCCATCATTGACAGATAGCTCAACACCGGGAAGCAGAAAGATTTCTTCCTTTCTGGCACTCTTACATAGATCCTTAAATTCGCTTATATTGAATTTATTATGATTAGTGATTACACCAACTCGAATATTTCTAGCCTTTAACTCTGTGATATATTCATTTATAAAGTCTTTTTCTTCACCATCGTAAAAGAATTCCTTATCAGACTTTGTATGGAGATGAAAATCAGCCCGAAGCCAAGTTGCCCCTGATCTAAAAACCTCATAATCTTTAAATTCTATTGCCATATTCGCCTTCTTTCCTTTTCGCGTTTAGGTATTTTTTCAGTTATCCCACTTAAGGCACTTTGAAAGGAGCCATTTTATTCTTCATGGGCAGGTATTACCCGCCGACATCGTTATTAAAGTATGAGGCTCCGCCTTAGGCAAGCAATTCACTGTCGCTTCTAGGAACACAATATATTGCCTGCAAGCACTGTTCAC
>DOVA01000026.1 GCA_003520315.1 Rikenellaceae bacterium
TGCCGATTACGAAGTTAATGGCATAAGGGTCCCATATCATCTTATTGATATTGTAGAGGCTGGCGAAAAGTATAATCTCTTTAGATATCAGAAGGATTTTTTGAGGGTTTACAGGGATATTCGTGAGAGAGGAAAAATGCCGATTCTTTGTGGAGGGAGTGGATTGTATATAGAAGCTGTGACAAAAGGATATTCTTTTGCAGAGGTTCCAGAGAACATTGAATTGAGAAAGGATTTGGAGCAAATGTCGATGGAGGAGCTTGTCAGAAAGCTTGAGTCAATGAAATCTTTGCACAACAAAACAGACATTGATACAAAAAAAAGAGTAATAAGAGCTATCGAGATCGAAATCTATCAGCAAGATAATCCCGAAATGAGAATTCTTGAAGGTTTTCCTATTGTTACAAGGTTTATTGGGATGATGATAAGCAGAGAGGAGAGAGTAAGAAGAATTGATCAGAGACTTGAAGAAAGGCTCAGGAATGGAATGATAGAAGAGGTTAAGACTTTACTCGATAAAGGTATTGCTCCGGATGATCTTATTTATTATGGTCTTGAGTATAAATATGTAACTCTTTATCTTACAGGACATCTTGAATATATGGAGATGGTGGAAAAACTTAAAGTTGCCATTCATCAATTTGCGAAGAGACAGATGACCTGGTTTAGAGGTATGGAGAGGAGGGGTGTTAAGATTGAGTGGGTAAAACCGTGAATTTGCTTAACAAAATTTATATAAACTAATGATTACTTTTTTTGCGTGTATACTTGCTCTTATTGGGGGCTATATGCTGTACGGCAAGTTTGTCGAAAAATTTTTTGGAGCCAGTTCATCTAAAGTCACTCCTGTCAAAAGAATGGCAGATAATGTTGATTACAAGGAACTAAAACCCTGGCGAATTTACATTATTCAATTCCTCAACATTGCCGGTTTGGGGCCTATTTTTGGAGCAATATTGGGAGCCGCATACGGACCAATGGCATATCTGTGGATCGTGCTTGGCTGTATATTTATTGGGGCGGCTCATGATTACTTCTCTGGCATGTTGTCTATCAGGAATGATGGCAAAAGTCTTCCAGAACTAGTGGGTAGGTATCTTGGGAAATGGCCTAAGAAGATTCTTGTTTTCTTTACCGCCTTTCTTCTTGTTGGTGTGGGTGTTGCCTTTGTAACAGGTCCTGCAGATTTGATGAGTATGCTCACGGGCATGAACAAGATTTACTGGCTTTACATTATATTTCTGTATTATATTTTGGCAATGCTATTGCCAATTGACAAGATTATTGGAGGAATTTATCCATATTTTGGAATAGCACTTCTTTTTATGGCAGTCTCTGTTGCCGTTGTTTTAGTTGTTAATGGTCTGAACGGTTCTATTCATATGACAGAGTTGACTTTTAGCTCTTTCCATAATTTTCATTCCAATCCTGAGACAAATATGCTTTTCCCAATGATGTTTGTGGTTATCTCCTGTGGAGCAGTTTCTGGCTTTCATGCTACTCAATCGCCAATGATGGCTAGGTGTATGACCGATGAAAAATATGGACGTCCCTGTTTTTACGGAGCAATGATAAGCGAGGGCATCGTTGCTCTTATATGGGCAACGGCAGCTATAAACTATTTTGGCGGCCCTGAAGGGTTGAATGCGGCAGCAGCTGCCGGCAAAACCCCTGCAATAATGGTAAATGAGATATGTAATACTTGGTTGGGTAAATTTGGTGCCGTAATTGCTATAATAGGAGTGGTTATCTGTCCGATAACTTCGGGAGATACAGCTTTCAGAGGTTTAAGACTGCTTATTGCAGATGCAATTAACTATAAGCAGGGGCCTATTAAAAATCGTCTTATGATCTCTGTTCCGATTTTTGTGCTTGCTTATATTCTCTGTAAGGTTGATTTTTCTACAATTTGGAAATTTGTGGGAATAGGTAATCAAACTTTGGCTGCTATTGTTCTTTGGACTGCTTCGGCATATTTAGTATCTGAAAACAAGCCTCACTGGATGATGTCTCTGCCTGCCACATTTATAACATATATTTGTGCTTCCTATTTTGTTTCTGCACCTCATTCTGTGGGCGGGCTGGCACTCAACATCAACACAGCACACATTATTGCTGCGTTAGTGACTCTGATAGTTATCATGATTTTTTATATATCCATAGTTAAAAAAAGTCAACAAAAAGCATATGAATATTAAATCTATTATATTTCTTTTCACCTCTCTTTTTAGTACGTTTTCTTATGCATATGCTCAGAACTCGGAAAATATGAGGTTTATTGATGCAAAAGATTTAATGTTATTGGGGAAGGGATTTGAGAATACTGAATCTTACTATACTCGGTTACCATTAGATCAAAAAAATGAAATCAGACCTGAATTATGGGATTTAGGCAGAAATTCTGCAGGTATGGCTGTAAGGTTTTATTCCAATACTACCACTGTAGCCGTAAAGTGGAAAATTTCGAATAACTTTCATATGAACCATATGCCTGATACCGGTGTAAAAGGTGTTGATCTGTATTCACTAGAGGATAATGGGCAATGGTACTATATGGGTACAGGCAAACCCGTGGGTGTGGAAAATAAGGCAATACTATCCGATTGCATGGAGCGGAAAGGAAGAGAGTACATTTTGTATTTGCCACTTTATGACGGAATTGTAAACCTTGAGATTGGAGTCGACTCTACTGCTGAACTATCTTTACCCAGAAATAACAGGTTGGTTAAATGTGATGATGGTAAGGCAATTGTAGTATATGGTACCAGTATTACTCAAGGAGGGTGTGCCTCTCGTCCAGGAATGGCTTATACTTCCATACTTGGCAGAATGCTTGATCGAGAGGTTATAAATCTTGGTTTTTCGGGCAATGCCAGATTGGATAACTCTTTGGCTAAGGCTATTTGCAGAATAAACTCAAATACAGTTGTCCTTGACTGTCTTCCAAATACTACTGCTCAGATGTTGAAAGACAGCGCTTACAAATTTATTAAGGTAATCTTGGATGCTAAACCCGGAATCAGATTGTATATGGTAGAGAATCCTCTTTTTCCAGCTCTTAGATTCAACAATAAAATCATGACTGAACTTTCGGAAGAGAATTGGATATAGAGGGCTATTTATCTCAGACTTAGAAGGGAAGGATTTAACAATGTTAATTACATTAAAGGAACTGAACTTGTTGGGGAAGACAATGAGGGCACTGTCGATGGAGTGCATATGAGTGATTTGGGGTTTTACCGATTTGCAAAGATACTTTCTAAATATCTTTCAAGTTCTAAACACTTTTGAGTTGGTAGATTTTGAGATCAAACTGATCGACTATTGCAATTACGTGATCAAATATATCTGACTGAACATTTTCGTAATTTATCCATCCTTTTTCTTTGGTGAAACAGTAAATTTCGATAGGTACTCCTTTTTCACTTGGTTGAAGCTGTCTCACTATACAGGTAAGATTGTGATTAATATCCGGATGGTTATTGATATATGACCGAAGGTAAGCTCTGAAAACCCCTATGTTTGTCTGCCTTCTTCCATTGACCAGCACACTGTTGTCTATCTTATTCTCTTCGTTATACTCAGTTATTATTTGTTCTGTATTTTCAATATAGTCCTTTAAATAGTGTATTTTTCTGAACTTTTCTATCATTTCAGGTGTACAGAATTTGACACTCGTCATGTCAATACTTATGTCACGTTTG
>DOVA01000060.1 GCA_003520315.1 Rikenellaceae bacterium
ACATTTGTTAAGAATAATCTTGACCGGCACTCTATATGCTTCACAAGTTACCAGGAATCTGTCAATAAAGGGAAGTGGAGTTTTAGGGCATATAAGAGTAACAATTAGATACGCCATATCAATATTTGCAGCAATAATATGTGATTCTCTGGAAAGATTGGCTGATTTGCGAATAATGTAATTATGCCTTGGATAAATTTTTGTAATTATGCCTGTTCCATCACTCTGAACTTCATATTCTACTATATCTCCTACTGCAATGGGGTTTGTTGTTCTGCTATCTGTCAGTCGGAGTTTGCCACGTACAATACATCTAGCAAGCCTCCATTCTGGCAAGTTGCTTACAAGATAATGACTTCCAGTGTGTTTTACTACTCTTGCCTGCTTTATTGTTTCTTTGTCCACAGCTGCGAATATACAAAATTGTCTAAAAAAGATTAACTTTGAAAAATATTCAGAACAAAATAGTTATGTATACGCTGGAAGAGCTTGATTCCATTGTTGAAAAGGCTTTGATGAATATAAATCTCAAAGGAAAGCCCGAAGAACTTTATAGTCCTATTGAATATCTAATTTCTATAGGTGGTAAAAGACTGAGACCGAAAATCGCTTTGATGACCTATAATTTATTTTTGGATGATATCAATAATGAGATTTTATATCCGGCTCTTGCGATGGAGATATTCCATGGATTTACTCTTATTCATGATGACATTATGGATGATGCCTCCATGCGGAGGAATCAAATGACCGTTCATAAGAAATGGAACAACAATATTGCTATTCTTTCCGGTGACGTGATGTGTATAAAATCTTATCAATATATTGCACATGCTCCAGAGCAGGTTTTAAGTAAAGTCCTGGAACTTTTTTCAAAAACAGCTGCTCAGGTTTGTGAAGGTCAGCAGTTAGATTTGAATTACGAATCTGTTCCTTTTATTACTATGGATGATTACACTGAAATGATATCGCTTAAAACAGCTGTATTAATTGCTTGTTCTGCCAAAGTAGGAGCAATTATTGCCGAAGCCGAAGATAAGATTACAAAACTTTTGTATGATTATGCCTTTAAACTTGGTCTGGCGTTTCAGATAAAGGATGACTATCTTGACAGTTATGGAGATGCTTCAACTTTCGGCAAAGCAATAGGAGGTGATATATTATCTAACAAAAAAACATGGTTGCTTGTCGAAGCCTTCAGACGTGCAAATTCCGAGCAAACAAATACTCTACTTGCGCTATTCAGAGATGAAAATATTTCTGCTAAAGAAAAAATAATTAAAGTTTTGTCTGTTTACGATGAGATAGGTGTAAGGGAACATGCTGAAAAAGCGATTGCAAGATATCATGCTGAAGCGAGAGATATAGTGCTTTCAGCAGGATTGACATGTGCTCAGGAGGACCAGCTGATTTCCTTTAGCGAACGGTTGATTAACAGAGAGAAATAAATCAGGAAATGAAATACAGCGATAAGTTTAATGAAATTTTTGACAGATCTGTAAATGATTATCACAAATGGGACAATGTTGATGCGGAGATGATTAATCCATTTAATCAAGGGACTCTTGAATATTTTTTATACGAAAAGAACTGGATAGATGCTGTTCAATGGCATCTCGAAGATATTATCAGAGACCCTGGAATTGATCCTGTTAAAGCTCTTGCTATCAAACGGAGAATTGACAATTCCAATCAGGAGAGAACAGATCTTGTTGAGATGATAGACAGTTATTTCATGGAACTTTTTTCCAATGTTATTCCTCGGAATGATGCAACAATCAATACTGAGACTCCTGCTTGGGCTATTGACAGACTCTCCATCCTTGCTCTTAAGATATACCACATGAAGATTGAGAGTGAAAGGAGTAATGCTTCAAATGACCATATTGCCAGGTGTAAAGAAAAATATCGCACACTTCTTACTCAAAGAGAAGATCTTTCGCTTGCAATAGACCAGCTTTTAACGGATATCGAAGAGGGGAGAAAATTCATGAAGTTCTATAAACAGATGAAGATGTATAATGACCCCGCATTAAATCCGATACTTTATCAGAGTGAAAAAAAGAACTAGGCATATCATTTTATTAAGGTTTTCCGCTATAGGTGATGTTGCCATAGGAGCGCCTCTTATCAGGGAATATGCCGGGGCTAATCCTGATATAAAATTTACAATTGTGTCACAACCCAGGCTCGAACCGTTGTTTTCCGGCGTGGACAATCTTAACTTTTTTCCGGTTGACTTTAAAAAGAAATATAAAGGCTTTAAGGGTCTTACCAAACTTTTTCTGGAACTTTCCAGGTTAGAGCCTACAGATATTGCAGATTTGCATAATGTTACACGCACATGGGTGCTTCGGAGTTACTTTTTTTTTACTTTCAAGAGAATTGCCTTTATTCACAAGGGAAGATTCGAAAAAGCAAAGTTGACAAGGAAAAGGAACAAGGTGTTGAAACAATTGCCATCGACTATAAGTCGATATGAGAAAGTTCTTGTAAAACTTGGTTTGAAAGATCTTAACTTTTCAGGCAGGGTAAATAAGCCGTTTTCTGTAAAAAGGGTAAAGTATTTTAAAATAGGAATTGCTCCTTTTGCAAAGCATAAAGGCAAATCGTGGCCATTTGAATATATAGAGGAAGTCGTGGCAGCTCTCAGCAAAGAAGGGCATTACAGTATATTTCTTTTTGGAGGTGGCAAGGTTGAGGAGAACATGCTGCATGCAATTGAACAAAGATATTCAGGGGTACAGTCTGTTGCTGGCAAGTACTCTTTAAGAGAAGAGCTCGAAATTATTAAAGATCTTGACATGATGCTCTCTATGGATTCTGCAAACATGCATTTAGCTTCATTTGTTGGTGTTCCTGTGATATCAATATGGGGAGCAACTCATCCTTATGCTGGTTTTTATGGTTGGAATCAGAGCCCTGATAATGCTGTCCAAATAGAGATGGAGTGTAGACCTTGTTCTGTTTTTGGCAATAAAAAATGCTTCAGGGGGGACTATGCATGTCTGTTGAACATTAAACCACAATTAGTGTTGAATAAGATTGAAGAACTCACATCTGGAGAGGTTTGATGAATATTAAAAGAGAGGATATAGAGATTATGTCACCGGCAGGCAACTTTGAAGCTCTGCAGGCGGCGATACAGGGAGGAGCCGATTCTGTATATTTTGGAGTTGGAGAATTGAATATGCGGTCTCATTCTGCAAATAATTTTCTGATAGATGATTTGCCAAAGATTGTTGAAATATGCAGGGGAAATGGAGTTAAATCATATTTGACTCTAAACATAATAATATACGACAATGAGTTAGGACAGATGCGACAGACTGTAGATGCTGCCTGCAGAGCAGGGGTTTCGGCCATCATAGCTTCTGACATGGCCGTCATTCAGTATGCAAGAAAAGTTGGCATGGAGGTTCACATTTCTACTCAGCTGAATGTTTCAAATATTGAGAGCGTAAGATATCACGCCCAGTTTGCCGATGTTATTGTTCTATCAAGAGAGTTGACACTTACTCAAATTAAGAATATTGGAGAGGTTATAAGGAGAGAGCAGATTAAAGGACCTTCAGGAAGACTTGTAGCCTTAGAGCTTTTCTGTCATGGAGCTCTTTGTATGGCTGTTTCAGGAAAGTGTTATCTCAGTCTTCATCAATATAATGCTTCTGCTAATAGAGGTGCCTGCTATCAAATTTGCAGAAGAGGTTATCAGGTAACTGACCTTGAAACAGGGATGCAGCTCGAGATAGACAACAAATATATAATGTCCCCCAAGGATCTTTGTACAATAGAGTTTGTTGACAAAATTTTAGATGCGGGCGTGACTGTATTGAAAATTGAAGGAAGAGCAAGATCGGCTGAATATGTTAAGTATGTCACCTCTGCCTATAGAAGCGCTGTGGATGCAG
>DOVA01000040.1 GCA_003520315.1 Rikenellaceae bacterium
AGTGTGTATTCTTCTCCAAAAGGAGTACCATCTTCACAGATGAGCGCAAGTCTGTCGACATCAGGATCTACCGATATTCCCAGGTCTGCGCCTTCCTCAACGACTTTTGTGGAAAGCTCTTTAAGATGTTCTGGAAGAGGTTCTGGGTTATGAGCAAAATTACCTGTAGGCTCACAGTTGATTTTAATACATGTAACACCCATTGCTTCGAGAAGTTTGGGCATGATTATACCTCCGACAGAATTTACAGCATCGAGTATGACTTTAAATCCATTTCTGTAAATAGATTCTATATCCACTAAAGGATAGGACAGGACTGCTTCAACATGTTTGGACGTAAAATCTTTACATGTGCATTTTCCAAGTCGTTCAACCGATACAAAATCAAATGCTTCCTCTTCAGCATGTTTAAGAAGTAATTCGCCCTCGGCACTACTGAGAAACTCGCCGTTTTCATTTAGAAGTTTCAAAGCATTCCACTGTTTTGGATTATGTGATGCAGTAAGAATTATTCCTCCATCTGCACCTTCGAAAACTACCGCCATCTCAACTGTTGGAGTAGAAGCAAGTCCTGCATTGACAACATCAATGCCACAGGCCATAAGAGTTCCACATACAATTTTATCTACCATTTCGCCAGATATCCTCGCATCTCTTCCTACTACAATTTTGTAGCTATCCTTATCCGGTATTCTTTCTTTTAAACGTTTTACGTATGCAGCAGTAAACTTCACAATGTCCGGAGGTGTGAGTGCATCTCCAACTTTTCCTCCAATTGTACCTCTTATGCCTGAAATTGATTTAATTAGAGTCATAGGTCTGTTTTTTTATTTACAAATGTACAAAAAAAGAGGGTGTCAAGCTTTAATATCCTGACACCCGAATTATACTTATATTTAAAACGTTTACGGAAGAGCGAGGAAAGCAGCTGCAAAGGCAAGGATTGCGTAAAGTTCAGGGAATACTGCAAGAATGAGTGTTTTTCCAAATACATCCTGGCCATTACTCATCTCGTTAATGCCATTAGCACACAATTTTGCCTGATAAAATGCAGAGAACAGACCAACAAAGCCAAGAGCTATACCTACTGCAAGGATAGCAAGACCCCCGGAAAGAGTGAGGTCAGAAATTGATTTAAGCCTGCTTAGTGCAAGAAAGAATGCAGCAAAACCGTAAAGGCCCTGAGTTGAAGGAAGAGCTGTAAGAATCATTGATGAACCAAAAATGTCAGGGTTTTTCTTGAGACCACCAATAGTACTGTTACCACAAATTGAAACACCAAGAGCACTTCCAATACAAGCAAGTGTGAGCATGAAAGCCAGGCCGGTGTAAGCCAAAATTAAAGGCAATGTTTGTTCCATAATTATATTATTTCAGTTTAATTTATTATATTAATTAATTTTTTTAAGTGGCTTAAACTCTTTACCACCTCCGGTAAATCCGGCATTTTTGTAAAATTCAACAAATGTAAGACGCATAGGATGTACAAACGCTCCAAGACTTGAGAGTGCAAGTACTGCAATATGACCTACAATCAGAATAAGAATTGTAAAGAACCATCCGACATAAGGTATTGCTGTTAAGCTAAAAGCTACCGAGTTTATTACCATTCCAAGAATTCCCCCGGATGTTCCAAGCCCAAAGAGTCGAATGTAGGAAAGAGTATCTCCAAACACACCTGTGATGTCATAAAAAGAAAATGTCCCTTTCAGCATGCGTATAAAAATATTTCCGCTTGTTTCCGAAAAGAAGAGAATAAGTGCAGCTCCACATATTGCAAGGTAGTTAAACCATTTTGGAAGAACCATTTCAGGAATCATTGTGCTTGCATATGCTGTAGCTGCCCAAGTAATTACGATTGCCCAGCCTATGTTGCTCATCCCATATTTCCATCCTTTTCTGATTATTGAGTCTATAGCATTAATCAACCTCGCAAAAACAATATGTACGAGACCGAATATAATGGCAAACCAAAACATTTTGATGTCAGAGAAAAAGAAAGACTGTATAGAATCGGGCAAAGGTAGCCAGTCATATAATTTTCCTCCAAAAAAGGTTCCGGTAAAACTTGCCATAATAAATGCTCCAAGACCGAGTAACTGTACTAAAGTTAAAATACTTTTAAAGTTTGGAAATTTTAATTTAGCCAATCCTCCAATAATCATCAGTACAATTCCATATCCCATGTCACCTAAGCAAAAACCAAAAAACAACATGTAAAATGGTGCAAAGAAAGGAGTAAGATCAAGTTCTCCATATTTTGGATACATATATAAAGCGCCTATTGGTTCAAACAGTCTTGTAAAGAAATTGTTTTTAAGCTTTATAGGTGGTTTGTCTTCTTCGACGGCTTCTTCAACCTCATAATATATTCCTTCATCATCAAGAAACTTGCATACATCATCTCGAGATTCTGCAGGTGCAAAACCGGTAAGAGTGTCTACCAAACCTTCTACCTCTTTTTGAGACGAAACAGTCGCCAGATATCTTTCTAATTCCATATTTAACTCATTGAGTTTCGACTGAAACATTTCAACACAAAAAGTATAAGCTATCATCTTTTTGTGATTGAGAGATATTTGTTTTCTAAGTTCATTTTCCCTCTCTTCAAGAGCATGTAATGGTGTTTGAGGAAATTTACTCTCAGGTATTTTGAATTTAATTTCTGAACCTTTAGGTGAAAGAATAACGAAGAAAACTTTACCATTAGCCCTGTTAAGTTCATACAGAATATAATCTTTTTCCCATTCTTTTCTGAATTTACTTTCAGAAATTGAGTAAAAGTGGAGATCAAAACCCAAATCTTTCAGTTTTGAAATATCTCCCTTATTATAGTCTCCCCAAAGTGCAGCTTCTTCCTTGTCGCGTAGTAGCAGTTGAAGTTCCATTTCGAGCAGGGAATTGTCTGAATATGCCTTTTCGCATTCCTGAAACAGCTCTTCGACAGGAGATTTAAGGTCTATTAGTGAGTTGTCAATTTCTTGATCTTTAAGAGTGTTTTTGGTTTCCTTAAGTTTTTTGATAGTGCGTCTGTATCTCTGAATAATATCACTCAACTCTTTTGATTTGCCATCCACAGCATGACCTTGACGTCTGATATCTACCATTCCTAATTCCTGAAGGTGCTCCAGAAACATTTGAAGATCTTGATGGAATATCAGCAACGTATATTTATCCATCTTTACTATCATATCCCTTCCTCCTCAGCGATGTGTCTGTTCTTTACTATTTTTTGAGAGGCCTTTGAAAGGTTTTCCTCATCTTCTATAAATCTTTTGATTTTAAGAATAGCTTCCTGATAACCAGGGATCTGTACTTTTTCATACAGATTTACTTTTTGTGTGGTTTTTTTTCTTGAGAAATCCAGAAGTCTCATCTTTTCTCTATAAATTTCGGATTCAATACCAAGAGATGACAATTCTTTTAAGATATTGATTCCTTCGTTGTACCAAAATGGCTGAGTGAAGAAATTAAATGGCGTCTCTTCAAAAATAATCTCTTTGAGGCTTGGTGTCTTGACTCCGGCAACTTTGACAGTCTCCAGATTTACATCTTTTACCTTTATAAGGTCAGGCCGAAATTCATTCCACAACCCGCAGAGATGTTGATATGATCTGAGCACTGATTCAAGGCGGTTTGCCAACTCGTCAGAACGATACTTCGCTCTTTTAACCTCAAACCTCAGAGCAGACTCCTTGTTCTTGAGTGTAGGCAAAGCATTGGTTCTGATCTTGAGCTGCTTGTTCAGATCATTCAGTGATGTTTTGTTGAATTGGAATTTAATTGCCATGATTAATAAACTGTCAGTTATTCCAGTATTTATTCATAATAGATTCCTTAATTCCCAGTTCAGTAGGAGTGTAGTACTTTCTAAACAGCTCCCAGGCTGTGT
This sequence comes from Rikenellaceae bacterium, assembly GCA_003520315.1. The sequence continues at coordinate 3,893 of DOVA01000040.1, forward strand.
CAAGCATTTCTGTTGTATTGATGTTAACATCGATAGCGAGTAATCTTACAGAATACTCTTTTGCAAATTCCAGGCATCTGTTATCGTAGTCGCTAAGATCAAATCCATTTTCAAGTTTCGTTTTGGCATTTGCAGCATCAGCATATAGACGAACAGCCGCATTCATAACATAATTGTGATCTTCTCTTGTCTTTTTGCCGATAACTAACTGTTTCAGACGAGACAAAGAACGAAACGGATCAACGATAACTTTCCCTGTATCAGAATCAGTCCTCAGGAATAGCTGACCTTCAGTTATATAACCAGTATTATCAGGGATTGCATGAGTGATGTCTCCACCACTCAATGTGGTGACGGCAATAATTGTTATGG
>DOVA01000045.1:0-9601 GCA_003520315.1 Rikenellaceae bacterium
CTCCGAGAGTTGTTGTGGCTACTGCATCAGAGGAGATTACTATAGGGGAATTCTACAAAAACAAATCATATCTGCATTATTCAAGAATACCAGTCTATTCAGACAACGACAAGGAGAAAATATGCGGATTTGTATACAGACAAGAAGTTTTGGAACATCTTGCCAATGATAATTTTGACCTTTGTCTCAAAGAAATTAAGAAACTTATTATGATTGCTCCTACAAGTCAGCCACTTACCATTTTGTGGGAGAGGTTGACATCGCAAAAAACACATATTGCCATGATTGTGGACGAATACGGAGGTTTTGAGGGAATTGTTACTCTTGAGGATATCATTGAGACTATTATGGGGATTGAGATTATGGATGATAGGGACATAGTAGCCGACATGCAACAATTTGCACGAGAGCGTTGGGAGGAACGTCAAAAAAAGCACAAATACTTGAGCTAATATTACAACTTCATTTCAGCAACCTTGTCTGCGAGTTCTCTAAAGGCAATACTGTCAGCTCTTTCCCTAAGTGCCACAGGTATCCCGTTGTCGCCACTCTCTCTTATGCTTTGAACAATAGGTATCTGGACAAGCAGCGGAACGTTAAATTTTTCTGCCATAGCCTTGCAACCGTCTTTTCCAAATATATAATATTTATTTGCAGGTAACTCTTCAGGAGTGAACCATGCCATATTCTCAACCAGGCCAAGCACGGGTTTATTAATATCCTTGTTTCTGAACATGTTAACCCCTTTTTCAACATCAGAGATTGCTACAGCTTGAGGAGTGCTAACCACAATAGCTCCTGAAAGTGGAATGTCCTGAACTGTAGAGATATGAATATCTCCGGTTCCCGGAGGAAGATCGATCAGTAAAAAATCAAGTTCTCCCCATTTAACTTGCAATACCATCTGCTTGAGTGCATTGCTTGCCATTGGACCTCTCCAGATAAGCGGCTGGCCTGCACCTGCAAAATAGCCTATGGACATCCATTTTACACCATATTTTTCAACAGGTATAATCATCTCTTTTCCACCTAAATTTTCAACCGAAGGCTGAGCGTCTTCGGTACCAGTCATCTTTGGAACAGAGGGACCATAAACATCTGCATCTGCAAGCCCAACGCGAAATCCTTTCATAGCAAGGGCTACAGCAAGATTAACAGCAACAGTTGACTTGCCAACTCCTCCTTTACCTGAGGCAATTGCAATTATGTGATTTACATTCTCAAGAGCCTCCTGTCCAAGTTCCAAATGTAATCTTTTTGCTATCTTTTTTTCTCTTACTAATTCAAGGATACTTATCTTGTAATCTCCTAAAGGAAAGGCCTTCCTGATTGCCGCTTCGCAACTCTGCTTGATTGAGCTGGCAAGTGGGTCTGGAGATGGGAAGACAAGTTTAAAACGTATCTTCCCCTCTTCAACTTTTATATCTTCAACCATCTCAAGTGAAACTATGTCCTTATCTTTAGCAGGATGGACAACTCCTCTGAGAGCATCTTCGATCTCTTTTTGTGTCATTTGAATATTCTTAAAAATCTTTCGACTAATCAACAACTCTTGTACCAAAGAGTTTATTTGACGATAGACATTTCATTTAGCAGATATCCTGCTCCACCAAATTTGTCAATGATAAAAAGGACATATCTGATATCAACATTAATGCATCTTTGGAGATTAGGTTCAAAAATGATATCTCCACTCATAGCTTCCCAGTTCCCATCAAAAGCAAGCCCTATGAGTTCTCCTTTTGCATTTAATACCGGACTTCCTGAATTGCCACCGGTAATGTCATTGTTAGTAATAAATGCTACAGGAAGTTTGCCGTCTTTCATTGCATAAGGACCATAATTGCTGTTGTTATAAAGTTCTTTCAATTTAGCAGGAACGACAAATTCCCAATTGTTTGGATCCTCTTTTTCCATTACTCCCTTGAGAGTGGTATAATGTTCATAAAGAACAGCATCTTTGGGAGAATAATTTAGCACCTTCCCGTAGGTCAGACGCATGGTAGAATTTGCATCAGGATACATGGCTTTTCCCTTGTTCATCTCGAGTAAGCCGGCAAGATAGGTTTTTGATGCTTCAGCGTAGAGAGAGTTTATTCTATTGAGCTTTAGACTGAGTTGATTCATCAGCGAAAATAAACTTCTGCCCATTATGACTGCAGGATCATTTACTATAGCCTCTCTGCCTTTTTCAATGGCTTTATAAAGTTTGTCTATTGATGTAAATACGGATTGGTCATAAAGATAGTCTACATATTCATCAATATTGCCTCCAAATTTTTCATCAATTAAGGAATAAAAATTGGGGAGATTATCAGCAGAAACCTTTTCCCGGAAAACCTTAAGAAATGTCTTTGCAACTTTTTTGTCAACTTCAGGAGAGTAGTTGTTATAGAAATTAATTGCTTTTTCTCTGAGATTTTGAGCAGTTGTGTTGGCGGTGGCATCATCTCCGTTTACAAATGCCTTCTCAACATCTGAAAACTGGCTGGCTATAGCTGCTATTTCAATATTCATGAGGGTCTCGGTAAGATATTTATAGTTATAGATTATATCTTCACGGGCTGCTACAGCATTGTTTATATTTTCAAGAGCGTTACCGTACTTCTCTAATCTGGATTTGTCGGCATTGACCCATTTGATAAACTCTTCTTCTTCTTGAGCCCTTCTTTCTGCTACATTGTTTTTCTTAAATGTTTCATTCATTCCAATGGCTTTTTTCCAGAAATTTGAAGAAGATGCATATTTACTGGCATATTGTATCCTGATTTTGGGATCTGCCAACATCTCTTTCATAAGAATATCTTGACGAAGTCCTCGAGCAAATATCGTAATGGCATTTGAAATATCACTTGTTTGCCTCACCTCTGCAGAGGTCATGAAACGATTGGTTCTGCCAGGGTATCCAATAATCATTGCGTAGTCATTGTGATTTATTCCTTTGATAGAGATATTTAAATGCCTTTTAGCCTGATATGGTACGTTTTCTGGAGAGTATGGTGCTGGATTATTATTCTTATCTGCGTATATTCTGAACATCGAAAAATCACCAGTGTGTCTTGGCCACATCCAATTGTCGGTATCAGCGCCAAACTTGCCAATGGATGAAGGAGGGGCTCCTACAAATCTGATGTCATTGAATGTTTTTGTCACTACAAGATAGTACATGTTGCCTGCATACATTGGAACTACATTTGCCTTTAAATAATTATTGTTACCAATAGCCTCTTTTTTAAGTTGAGCAATTATATTATTCATTGCATTAACTTTCTCTTCAGAAGTAGCAGCATTTGACATAGCGTTGTTGATTTTATCGGTTACATCTGTAAAACTTTCAAGAAAAGTGACAGTGAGACCAGATGCCGGAAGTTCTTGCTCCCGGCTCATTGCCCAGTATCCATCTGTAAGATAGTCGTGTTCTACACTGCTAAGTTTTTGAATTGCACCATAACCACAATGGTGATTGGTAATTATAAGTCCCTCAGCAGATATCACTTCTCCAGTACATCCGTTACCAAAATGGATGACAGCATCTTTTAAGCTTGTACCATTGACATTGTATATATCCTTTGCTTCGAGTTTACATCCAAGTTCTTTCATTTTTTGCTGATTGAGCTTTTCTAGCAAAGGAAGCAGCCACATTCCCTCATCTGCTCTAAGTGGAGTTAGCGAGATAAGGATTACAGCTAATACTAATAATGCGATTTTTTTCATAAATTTTTATCTATTTTTAACAAAAATAAGCAAAATTGTTAGATACATTTAAAATTCTGATTGTAATTGACAAGTTTAAAGGAAGTCTTACATCTTCTCAAGCTTGTTTAGCCATTAAAAAGGGTATCGAAAAAAGGTGGGTAGATTTATTTCCTTCATGCAACTTATCAATAGAAGTCCTACCGATGGCCGACGGAGGAGAAGGCACTCTCGAAGTCATTGAGAAAAATGTTGGAGGAATTAAACATTATGCTTCTGTGAGTGATCCTTTATATAGAGAAATAAAAGTTCCATTCTTACTGAAAAATAAAACAGCATTTATTGAAATGGCATTGTGCTCTGGCCTTCAACTTTTAACCAAAGATGAGTATAATCCCATGATAACTTCAACTTTTGGTCTTGGAGAGTTAATTCTTGAAGCTGTAAGGCGTGGAGCTGAAGATATTGTTGTTGGAATTGGGGGGAGTGCGACTAACGATGGTGGTATGGGTATGCTTAAAGCTCTGGGTTATGAGTTTTTTGACAGGAGAGGAGATGAAGCATTATCTTTAAATGAAGTTTATGAAATATCAGATTTCAATGTTTCTCAATCATTACATAAAGTTAAATTTACCGTTGCCTGTGATGTTACAAATCCTCTTCTGGGGGATAAAGGAGCTTCAATTATTTATGCACCTCAAAAAGGAGCTACTCTTGAGATGGTTGAGAAGCTGGAGATTGGCATGAGAAATTATGCTGAGATTTGTGAAAGATTTACTGGCAGATGCTGCAGGGATTACCCGGGATCTGGAGCTGCCGGTGGAATTGGATTTGCATTCAAATTATTTTTTGATGCAGAAATTATTCCCGGATGGATTATACTATCAAGGCTCACCAATATGGAGAGATTAATTTCTACAGCAGATTTGGTAATAACGGGGGAAGGATCCCTGGATAAACAGAGTGTTTCGGGCAAACTAGTATATGGAGTATGTATAACCGGTATAAAGTATAACAAAACTATATGGGCATTTTGTGGGATAAATCATCTAAATGTTAATGAAATCAGCAATTTGGGGATCTCAAAAGTTTTTGAGATAATAACTGTTGCACGAGACATTGACGACTCAATCAAAAATGCTTCATATTATCTTGAACAGATGGCTTTTAATGCTATTTCTTTTCTGTCTTCCAGACCTTGAGTATTTCTGCTATATATAGTTTATGAAGTCCAGAGTGTCCTTCATAATGTGCATTAAGGGGACCAGGATCGTGAAAGAAATTTTTAGACAGCATCTCGGAGTAGAGTTTATAACACTCAAAGACAAGCCGGGCTTCTTTGAAGGTAGGATTTCCCAACTCAGTAAATACGGGAGTTAGTGAGGCTTCGGCAACTTTATTGCAATCTCTGCCACTTTTTGATCCACATATATTGAGAGAAGAACGGTATTTTTCCTCAAAAAAACTTAATGTGAATTTTTCGGAACTCTCAATAAATTGATAAGTATACCGCTCGGGACGAACAAAAACAAATACAACAGGTCTATTCCAAAGATAGCCTGCGCCTCCCCAGTTGGCAGTCATAGTATTAAATTTTGCCTTATTGCCTGCAGTTACCAACATCCAGTCGGAGGAGATTAGTTTTATAAGATTCTCCTCAATTTCAAGTGGATCTATCAGTCTGTATCCCAAGTTTGTCATTTTTGTAAAATTTAGCTATTTCAACAATCTAAAAGAGGTCCGATGATATTCACACGGGCCATATTTCATAATTGCGTCCCTGTGAGCTGCTGTAGGGTAGGCAAAATTCTTTTCCCATCCATACTGGGGGTAGTCTGAAGCAATTGATACCATATATTCATCGCGGTGAGTTTTGGCAAGTACCGAAGCAGCAGCTACTGAGGTAAAGCGACCATCTCCCTTTATAAAACAAATATGCGGTATATTTTTATAATTTTGAAATTTGTTGCCATCAACAATAATAAATTCAGGTCTTGTATCAAGTGCATCAAGAGCTTTGTGCATTGCTAAAATTGATGCGTTCAATATATTAATCCTGTCAATCTCAATGTTACTGACCGATGCCACAGCCCAGGATATCGCTTCCTTCTCAATGATTGGACGTAATAACTCCCTGCTCTTTCTTGTCATTTGTTTGGAATCATTGAGCAGAGGGTGATAGAAATCATGAGGAAGTATAACTGCAGCTGCAAAGACAGGACCTGCCAAACATCCTCTGCCAGCCTCGTCACAACCAGCCTCAATCATGTCGTCATAGAGATAGGATAATAAATGATGATCCTCTTTCATGAGCTTGGAAATATTCCGAAATTTAGCAAAAAGAGATATATTTAGCGATATTTATTTAAACTCTCTTTTAGAATCCCAATTATACTTTCTTTAGATTCGAGCGCCATTTTGAGTATTTTATTTTCATCCTCAAGCTCAATCATTTTTATTCTGAAATCGGCTTCGATTTTCTCAATTTGCTCTTTATAAGATTTTTCTATTTCATCAATTTTTTCATCTGTCGAAGTTTCTTTGTTAGTTCCAAAGATAAGTTCAGAAAGTGACATGTTGAATAATTGTGCTATTGAAAAGACTCTTTTACTGATAATGGAAGTTTTGCCAGATTCAAGTTGNNNGGTCTTCTTGAGTATATCCAAGAGATTCTCTCAATTCTCGAATCCTTTTTTTTATGTCACTGTCATTCATAATAACAAATATAAAATAATGTCTTATGTGACTTGAGACAACAAAATATTGTTATTATAACATGAAATAGATGTTATTTTAAGATATAAAAATCAAAATCGAACAAATAAAATCAATAATCAGATAAATAACATATAAAACAGGTTCAAGAGGATAATTATTGTAGTATTTTCGAAAAAAATCACAATTATGAAAACACCTTATTCGAGCATTGCTCTTTTAGAAATGGAGGCACTTTTTGAAAACAGAAAAATTTATCTTAGAAGTGAGATAACTTCTGCTCTTATAGCTGATCTTCTTAATATTAAAAGACGGAAGCTTGAGGGGATTGTCAATAATTCTTTTGGACTTTCGCTAGATGATATTGTCAATATGTATAGACTTCAGTTTGCAAGGCAATTATTGATCTCAGGAGAGAAATATGATTCACTATGGGAGAAGTCGGGTTTCAGTTCGAAAGTTGATATGGAGAGAGCTTTCGAAAACATTGTTGTGTAAAAACTTTTTTGTACTTTTGGAACTCTTAAGTCAATGAATTTATAATTAATAAATATTCAGCATATTAGTATGAAAAGTTATCCTACCCAAAGCATTCGGAATGTGGTGTTACTTGGCAGTCCCAAATCGGGTAAAACCACTCTTGCAGAAACAATGTTGTTTGAAGGTAAAGTTATCGATCGTAGGGGTTCAGTTGAAGCAAAAACCACAGTCAGCGATAATACCGAAATAGAACAGATTTATCAACGTTCCATTTATCCGACTCTTCTTTATGCGGAGTTTATGGATCATAAACTTAACATTATTGATACTCCAGGTTCAGACGATTTTATAGGGGGTGTTATATCTGCATTTAAAGTTGCTGACACAGGAGTTATGATTGTTAATGCACAGCAAGGGGTGGAAGTTGGGACTGAGATTCTGGCTCGATATGCCGAAAAATACAAAATGCCACTAATTGTTGGAGTAAATCAGCTTGAACACGAGAAGGCCAGTTGGGAAAATTCCATCGAAAGTTTGAGATTAGCTTTTGGCAATAAAATTGTACTGGTTCAATTTCCTGTTGAGCAGGGAGCTGGCTTCAATTCTTTCATTGATGTTCTTAAGATGAAAAAGTATTTTTTCAAGGACGACAATGGCACCAGAGAAGAAATGGAAATTCCTGCAGAATTCGTGAGCAGGGCAGAGGAGTTGCACCAGACTCTTGCAGAAATGGCTGCAGAAAATGACGAGTCCTTGATGGAAACTTTTTTTGAGAAAGGCAATCTTACAGAGGAAGAAATTCGCAAAGGTCTGAAAATAGGATTGAGTAAAGGTGAAATGATGCCGGTCTTCTGCCTTTCAGGCAAAAGAGATATTGGAGTCAAAAGGCTGATGGAATTTATTATTGACGTTGCTCCTACTCCTGAAAACAGCACTCAAAAATTGAAAGACGGAACTTTAGTTCCATGTGATACATCCGGACAGACATCCATTTTTATTTACAAAACTGCCCTTGAGCAGCATCTTGGAGAAGTTGCATTTTTTAGAGTAATGTCCGGGAAACTGACTGAAGGGATGGATTTAACAAATCCAGAAAATGGCGCAAAGGAACGTATTTCCATTATTTATGCAGTTGCAGGAAAGAAAAAAGAGAGAGTACCTGAAATGATGGCAGGAGATATAGGTTGTACTGTTAAACTTAAGTCTGCCAAGACAAATCAGACACTCAATGGAGGTGGCAAGGATTGGATCTTTGAAGAGATTGAATTTCCGCCTTCAAAATTTAGGACAGCAATCAAGGCAAAGTCTGAGAAAGATGATGAAAAACTCGGTGAGATTCTCAACAGAACTCATGCAGAGGATCCTACTATCGTAGTCGAATACTCAAAAGAGCTAAAGCAAACAATCCTGAGCGGACAGGGAGAGCACCATATAAATATTTTAAAATGGCATTTGACAAATACTTATAAGATTGAGGTTGACTTGTTTCCTCCTAAGATACCTTATAGGGAAACTATTACAAAAGTTGCTGCTGGCGATTACAGACATAAGAAACAGTCCGGTGGGGCTGGCCAATTCGGAGAAGTGCATTTAATTATTGAACCAATAGTAGAAGGTGTGCCCGCAGGAAATAAATTTAAAGTTGAGGGACGAGACCTTATTTTGAATATCAAAGGTAAAGAAGAGTATCCACTTGAATGGGGAGGGATGCTGGAATATTATAACTGTATTGTAGGTGGCGCTATTGATGCTCGTTTTATGCCGGCCATTTTAAAAGGAATTATGGAAAAGATGGAAGAGGGTCCACTCACTGGATCATATGCCCGTGATATCAGAGTTTTTGTCTATGACGGTAAAATGCATCCTGTGGATTCCAATGAAATTTCCTTTAAACTGGCTGGACGTAACGCATTTAAGGAGGCCTTCAAGAAAGCAGGTCCCAAAATAATGGAACCAATATACAATGTTGAAGTTATGGTGCCAAGTGACTGTATGGGTGATGTTATGAGTGACCTTCAAAACCGCAGAGCAATGATAGAGGGAATGAGCAGTGAAAAAGGCTTTGAAGTTCTGCGTGCCCGAGTGCCTCTTGCAGAGCTTTATAAATATTCTACAACACTAAGTTCTCTTACTTCCGGAAGAGCTACCTTCACCATGGAATTTGCCGATTATCAACAAGTTCCTTCAGAGGTTCAAGAGAAATTGCTGAAAGAATACGAGGCAAATGAAAAGGATGAATAATCAATTTAATGATTCGTGCAGAGAATATCAAAAAATCTTTTGGCAATCTTTTGGTCTTGAAGGGTATCTCCCTTGAGGCCAAGGAGAGTGAGATTTTGAGTATTGTTGGAGCGAGTGGTGTAGGAAAGTCCACTTTGCTCCAAATATTGGGCAGTTTACTAATTCCTGATACAGGCAAGGTTTATATCGACGATACTGATATATTTTCTTTAAGTTCCAATGCTCTTGCCAACTTTAGGAACAAAAAGATAGGATTTGTTTTTCAATTTCACCATTTGCTTCCGGAGTTTACAGCTCTTGAAAATGTGATTATTCCTGCTTTAATTGCTGGTGAAAGGTCAGGTTCTGCAAAAGAAAGAGCTCGTGAGATACTCCTGTTACTCGGGCTTGGCGACAGACTTTCCCACAAACCTTCCCAATTGAGTGGAGGAGAGCAGCAGCGTGTTGCCATTGCAAGAGCCCTGATTAACCA
>DOVA01000045.1:9627-11014 GCA_003520315.1 Rikenellaceae bacterium
AAACGTGAAATTCACAAGCTCTTTTTCGAACTTCGTGACAGATATCATCAGACATTTATTATTGTTACTCATGATCGGGAACTTGCTTCAATGAGTGACAGAATACTCGAAATGCGTGATGGAGAGTTTATTTAATGCATTCTGTTTTTTGTTTTAAAAGATTTGCAGTACGACAAGAGTCTTCAAGCATGAAAGTCAATACAGATGCCGTATTGCTTGGGGCATGGGCAGGCATACCTTCAGGAAATGAACCTTTTTTCTTTCTCGATATTGGTACAGGGACAGGAGTTATTGCTTTAATGATTGCTCAAAGGCTATCGGATTTGAAGTTGAATTTTAGGGCAACAGCCATTGATCCTGATCACAATTCCATAAATGAGTCTGCTTTTAACTTTGCCAATTCTCCTTGGGCTTCTTCTCTTTCAGCTAAAGAAATGACACTGGAAGAGTTTATGCTTATGGAAAAAGGAGATTGTTTTGACATTATTGTGACCAATCCCCCTTTTTTTACCAATTCTCTTAAATCATCCTCATCACGCAAATCAGCTTCAAGACACAATGACATATTGCCCTTTTCAACTATTGTCAAAGCTTCGGAATATCTTTTGAAACAAGACGGGAAACTTTCTTTAATCTTGCCTGAAGAAGAAAGATTGCATTTCATGAGTGAAATTAATAAGGCTGCTGTTGCATCAGGCCCATCTCTTTTCCTTACCCGGATATGTCAGGTTAAAACCCTACCCTGTAAAGAAGTAAAGAGGGTGTTGATGGAATTTACCAAGTTTCCTTCCGATAAAAGCGTGATGGATGTTGGGGGAATTATTCGTGAAGAGCTTTGTATTTATAACAGTGACAGAACTTCGAAGAGTATGGAATATAAAAAACTTATAAGGGATTTCTATTTAGAATAGGTAATTTACAATTGATTTTTCTAATGTTTTTGTTTTTCTCCACTGTTTCGTAACTCATAGATCAGTTTGATTCTAAAATCTTCCTCAGCCTTGTATATTCTGGCAACTTTTTCAATTGGAAGAACTTTTTGAAATTCTTCATAATATTTCCGATAGATCATCCCCTGAATAGCTTGACTGTTTATGTACGCGTCCAGCATTCTTTTGAGTCTTTCTTCGTAGTTAGGCCTTTTGTCTTCGAGGATTATACGTAAAGCCTCAAGATTGCGCTGAACTCTTCTATGGGCATTTTCTCTCTCTTCCCAGTATTGGTTGTAGACAGGCCAGAATGCTGCAGCTTCCTGAGGAGTCAGCCCCATTTCAGCTGTGAAAAATGCAATTTTTGCACTCATAATTTGCTGCTGTTTAGACACCTTTTGTCCCTGATCCATTCTAAATCCTTGCTCAGCCTTACCGGCTTGCTCGATTTTTATGAA
>DOVA01000167.1 GCA_003520315.1 Rikenellaceae bacterium
CAAAATAATCTACAATGGAACTTCCATTCCCTGTAGATATAGATGCGTACATCCCATTCAGGATCGATACTGCACCATCATAGTCTGTTACAGCGTTATCCAATGTCATTTTGTGAGGAGGGTTAATACTAAGGAAATCATCACATGACGACAGAGAATAAAGTGTTAACAATATTAATGTTATTTTAAATACTCGTTTCATAATTCAGCTTCTATTTAAAGGTTAATTTTAGTCCCAGGCTGAAGGTTCTGGTAGAAGGATAGGTGCTATAGTCAACACCGGTACCAACGCCAATAAGTTCTTGAGCACTTCGGGTTCCAACATAACTTGAACCCATATCGGGGCTACCGAAGTTACCTTGTGGGTCAAATCCTGGATACTTTGTAATTGTAAAGAGATTTGCAGCCTGGAATGTAATATCTACATTGCTGAGGAATCTTTTCTCAAACCATTTTTGTGGGAGTCTGTAGTTAATATTTAGTGTGTTGAGTTTTATAAAGGAGGCATCGTAAATATAGGCATCAGTCAATATTGATCCAGCATATGACAGACTCATTCTCGGGACTCTCGACATAGGGTCCTTTGTGAATACATATCCGTTTTTAACAAGATAGTTGTAAGCATTATAAGTAGATGTTCCTGAATTAACTGCATCATAAACATAATTCCACAATCTTTTAGCACCATATGAATACGTAAAAACAGCAGAAGCGTATAAATTCTTATAGGTTAATGCCAAATTGAAACCTCCAAAGAATTTGGGATTGAAATTGCCTAACACTACCCTGTCTGTCTTGTCAATTTTGCCGTCTCCATTTTGGTCTAGCACATAAGGATCTCCCGGTAATTCTCTCGATACTCTGTAACTGGTTTGTGCACCGGTAGTCGGGTTAATGGTTTTAAGTGCATAGATCTCTTCGGCAGTTGCAAACTGTCTTCCTGCAGTTTTGTAGCCATACCAGTCTCCAAGTTTACCTCCTTCAACCAATTTTACATACTCATAATAATAAGGCATAATTATCTCTTTCTGTACTCCGTCCAGTTTATTTACTATACCTTTGTTAGTTGCAACGTTGAAACCTATTGAAAGCAACAAATCCTTTTTCTTAATTACATCACCTGTTATTTCAAACTCCCATCCTCTATTGGTTATGGAGCCAATATTCTGATTGATGGTTTGGAAAGAAGAGTTAACAGGGACAGATCCTGAGTAGATCAAATTTTCTACCTTTTTGCTGTAATATCCCAAAGTACCGCGTAATCTCTCTCTAAGCAGACCAAAATCAATGCCTATGTCTGTAAGGGTGGAATTTTCCCATTGAAGAGAAGGGTTGCCAAGATTTGAGGGCTTAATACCAGCTTGTTCAGTATATGGGGCAGCAGTTAATGTTGTCATCCAGTCATAGTATCCAAGGTTCTGAGACCCGGATTCGCCCATTGAGAATCTGAGCTTAAGGTAAGGCACAATATTATTTATCGGCTGCATAAACTTCTCTTCTGAGATAATCCATGCCAATGCTCCTGAAGGAAAGTATCCCCAGCGATTGTTAGGACCAAATTTTGACGACCCGTCCGCACGGAACGTTGCAGTAACCAAGTATCTGTTCATATACTTGTAGTTGACACGGGCAAAAAATGAAGCAAGTCTGCTTCCATACTCATCACTGTATCCATCTGTTGTGGCGGCACTGTTTATGTTAATCAGAATCTTTTCGTCGGGGAACCCTGTACCGCTAGCTCTAAGATTTTTGTATTTGTATGATTCAATAGATTGTCCGAGAACAGCTACTATGTCGTGTTTGCCTAATACTGCCGCATAGTTAAGGGTATTGTCCCATACGAGTGTATTTGATTCTCCGATTGAAAGAGATCTGTAATTATAATTTGAATCATATCCACGGGTACCCTTTTTGTTGAAAATGTCATAAGAAGAGCTTGAGTAATTGATAGTTCCGGCAGATTTGAATTTTAGCCCGGGGATAATTTTGAGTTCAGCAAATGCTGTTGCATTCAAAACTTTTCCAATACCGTCATTTCTGTTCAAATAAGTGATATATGGATTTTCAATTGTTGTATTTGACGGAACTATATTGATGCTTCCATCAGGATTATATGCTTCAAAATCTGGTCTGAATCTTGGAATGCTGCTAAGGAGCGCATCTTTATTGTTCGCTCTTCTGTTTGATCCTGATGCGTTAACTCCAAATTTGAGAAGTTTACCTACTTCTGTTTCGAGATTTATTCGTCCAGTGTAAAGTTCACTTTTGCCACCCTTAACAATTCCTCCCACATCGGTGTATCCAAATGATACATAGTAATTTGTTGTCTCTGTGCCACCTCTTAATGACAGGTCTGCCTGATATGTATATGCAGGATCTGTCATTTCTTTCCACCAGTCAATATTACCTGTCATATAAGCATCGGAACGAAGCATAAGCTGATCTGCAGTCCACTGGCTTGTGTTGATTTTTAAGAATTTACTCTCGTCAAAGAATAATTTTTCTGTGTATCCAACACTTCCGTCAACATTGATTTTTTCTCTGGCAAGAGTCTCGGTATAGTACTTGAATTCGTCGACATTGAGGGTCTTGAGGTCGCTTTTTTGTTGTAACTGTACTCCGCTTCTGAGGTTAAAATCAATTGTAGGAGCGAGACCTTTTTGTCCTTTTTTGGTTGTGACTATTATTACTCCATTAGCAGCTCTTGAACCATATATAGCTGTAGCAGAGGCATCTTTGAGTATATCGATACTCTCAACATCTGTCAGGTTAAGATTATAAAGACTGTTTGCTATATCGCCAGATGTGTTGTTTGAGTAGTCAGGTACCCCGTCGATTACCCAAAGAGGTTGGGTTCCGTAGCTGGAGAGAGTTGATACACCTCTTATGGTTACATTAATAGGAGATGTAGGTGAAGAAGATTGAATCATAACGTTTACACCGGCTGCACGTCCTTGAAGCATACCCTGAACACTTGATCCAATTGGAACAGTTTCTATCTCTTTGCTGGTCAACCTTGATACAGATCCGGTAGCGTCCTTAATAGTTGTTGATCCATATCCCTGTACCACTACCTCATTAAGATATTGTGTTGATTCTTCGAGCATTATAAGCTTAAAATTACTTAAATTTGCCGGATTTACGCTTAAGTCAAGTCGTTGATATCCCAGACACATAACAGAAACGTTCTTTGCATTTACAGGTATTTGCAAAGTGAAGTTACCATCAAGATCAGTTGCAGTTCCTTTTTTTGTATTAGAGACTGTAAGATAAGCTCCAACTATCGGCTGCTTATCTTTGGCTGAGACAACCTTTCCGGAAACAGTAATAAATTCCTGATTACCGGAAACTTGTTGAGTTACTTTCTCAAGTTCCTTGCCTGATCTTGCTTGATTAGGAAAATTTACAGGCGAGATTATAATCTGCTTGTCTACGATTTTGTACTCATAGCCTGTGTTTTTTAGAATTTGATCCAAGAGTGGTCTCAGTTCCATTTTTTTTGCTTCAATTGAGACCTTTTTATTGGCATCAACCAGATTGTTGTTGTACACAAAGGTGTATTCCGACTGTTTTTCAATTGCTTTCAAAACCTCTTTAAGTGGAGTTGATGTAAAACTGATCGAAATCTCCTGGGCATACACGCTGTTTGCCGCTAATATCAGGCAAAACAGCGATACCAGAATAGCTTTTCTCATAAGTTTGTGTTTTGGATTATGATTAATTATTCTAAATACACAGCAAGAGAAAAGTTCCCTGAAAAAACTCACTCTAATTTTAATTCATTAGAGTTATTTTGTTTTTGTCAATTTTGTAATCGATGTTTGAAGAAAGCTTTAAGATTTCTAATACTCTTGATACTGACTCTGACTTAAAGTTGGCTGTAAATCTGTAACTAAGGATGGAACTATCTTTAACAGAGATTGTCACTCCATACCAACGCTCCATTTTTCTGATAACTTCATCCATAGGGGTGTTTTCGAAAAGAAGAAATCCCTTTTTCCAAGCTGTGTTGTATTCAATATTTGCCTTCCTGACAAGTAATGGTTTCTCGTCTTCAACGATAGTTATTTGTTCAGCAGGGGTAAGCTTAATTTCACTTTGATCCTTTTCACGGACTAAAGAAATATTTCCAGATATGAGCGTTACAATTAATTTGTTCTCATTGGCGTAGGAAGAAATATTGAATGTTGTTCCTGTTACCTTGACTCCATAACCCTTATATGTTTTTACATACATAGGCCAGTTTTTATTGGGCACTACTTCAAAATATCCTTCTCCTTCAATCTCCACAACTCTTTGTAGTGAATCAAATTTTTGAGGACATTTCAAAGAACTTGAGCTGTTGAGCCAGACTTTACTGCCATCAGGAAGTTCTACCATTCCTTTTACACCGGAGTGTACGACATATTCAAATTGAGCAATTTTTTGAGGAGGGATAACAGGTTTTCTCGTATAGTGGGTTAAGTAGAAAATGGCGGGTGCTATAAGAACAAGAAGAACTGCAGCAATTTCTATAACATATCTTATGATTTTTTTATTGGTCCCTTTTTTATTAGTTATAGTTGTAGGGGTTTCCTGCTGAAATGTTTTATATCTTTCGAGTACCCAGTAATTTTTGAGTTGACAATACTGTTTCCTGTTTTCCTCATTGGCGTTAATCCATTCCAGCACCTTTTCTCTTTCTTCAGATGAGACTGATCCTGAAATAAATTTCAGCAATAATTCTATATCAATATTTTGTTCCATACTGTTTTATATACACTTCAACTTCAATATACCCTTTGAAAACTTTCAAATTCTATGCAAATCCTTCAACACATTATAATTTTATAAAAACTCTTTCAACTTTTCTCTAAATAATTTTAAGGCTTGGGCGACATGATATTCTACAACCTTAACAGAGATCCCTTTTTTGTCTGCAATTTCCTGATAAGAGAGTCCGTTAACTCTACTTAAAATAAAAGAATCACTTATTTTATCGGGCAATTCTTTAAATGCCTTGCTTATATGCTCTTCTAATTGAAATTGTATTACTGCATCTGATGACTCGTCCATGAGAGCAGAAAGATTTGCCTGATACTCTTTCTTGAGCCATTCGTTTTTGAGTCTGTTGTCGTTTGTCAATTTACGGAGCCGATTAATACTTTTATTTTTAAGTATTGAATATAGATAAGGCAAAAGAGGGAATTGGGGATCGAGATAATTTCGTTTTTCCCAGAGTGCAGTGAAAGAATCTTGAGTAATATCCTCTGCAGTAATTATGTCATGAACATACTGGTTGACATAAAAAAGTGCTCGTTTGTATTCATTTGAATAGAATCTGTTAAAAGAACTCTTATCACCATCAATGATGGCTTTGGTAAGCATGAGTTCTTCTCTATCTTGTTTCATAACTTACAAATATAATGAATTTACAATCCCTTCATTTGTCAATTTATTATCTTTGCAAGAATTATTGAATAATTATTAAAGGATGTACAGAACACACACTTGCGGAGAATTACGCATAAATGATGCGGGCAAGCAGGTTATGCTTGCCGGTTGGGTTCAGAGAATTAGAAAGATGGGTGGGATGAGTTTTATTGATCTTAGAGACAGATATGGTATAACTCAGTTGACAGTTGATGAGAGTGATTCAAAGGAACTTAATGCTGTTGCAGAAAAATTGGGTAGAGAATACGTGATTCAGGCTACAGGTGAAGTTGCAGAGAGGACAAATAAAAACCCAAAAATTTCTACCGGAGATATTGAAGTTAAGCTTTCAGCCATCAAGGTGCTTAATCCTTCGTTGATTCCTCCCTTTACTATTGAGGATGACAGTGACGGAGGTGAGGAGCTTCGTGCCAAATTTCGCTACCTCGATCTTCGTCGCAATCCACTTCGAAAGGCACTCGAACTTAGACATAAATTGGCTCAGGAAACCAGGAGATATCTTGCTGAGCAGGGTTTTATGGAGATAGAAACTCCTTTTCTTATCAAATCTACTCCAGAAGGAGCTCGCGATTTTGTTGTGCCATCGAGAATGAATCCTGGAGAATTTTATGCACTTCCGCAAAGTCCGCAGCAACAGAAGCAACTTTTGATGGTTGCTGGATTTGACAGATATTTTCAAATAGTTAGATGTTTTCGTGATGAGGATCTCAGGGCGGACAGGCAGCCCGAGTTTACACAGATTGACTGTGAAATGTCATTTGTTGAGAGAGAGGATATTCTTAATATGTTTGAGGGGATGATTAAGTCACTTTTCAAAAATGTTTTGGGACAGGATTTTAATTATTCTTTCCCCCGTATATCCTATTCAGAAGCAATGAACGAATATGGGTCTGATAAACCAGACATCCGTTTTGAGATGAAAATTAAGGAGATTACAAATATTGTACAGGGTAAGGGTTTCTCTGTTTTTGATGCAGCCGAATATATTGGTGCAATAGTCGTTAATAATTGCGCATCTTATACGCGCAAGCAACTTGATGAGTTGACTGAATGGGTAAAGCGACCTCAAATTGGAGCAAAGGGGCTTGTATATGTCAGGTATACTGAGGAGGGGATTAAATCGTCTGTAGATAAGTTTTTTTCTTCTGAAGAGTTGTCAGGTTTATGTAAAGTCATTGATGCCAAAGTTGGTGATCTTGTTCTGATTTTATGTGGCAACAGGAAAAAGACGCAAGAGGCACTTGGAACTCTCAGAATAGAGATGGGTAATCGTCTTGGCTTAAGACAAAGCAATGTTTTTGCACCTTTGTGGGTATACGATTTCCCTCTTCTTGAATGGGATGAAGAAACACAAAGATTTTATGCAATGCATCATCCATTTACCTCACCAAAGCCGGAGGATCTTTCGCTGTTTTACAGCGACCTGAAGGAAGATGTCGAAAAAGTGGCTGCAAATGCCTATGATTTTGTTTTGAACGGAACGGAACTGGGGGGAGGTTCGATACGAATCCATGACTCAGCAGTACAACAGAGAATGTTTGAGATCTTGGGATATTCTGCCGAAGAGGTTGAATATAAATTTGGCTTTATGATAAATGCATTCAAATACGGAGCACCACCACACGGAGGAATAGCTTTCGGTTTTGACAGGTTATGTGCTCTTTTTGGCGGTCAGGAAAGCATTCGTGATTTCATAGCTTTTCCTAAAAATAATTCAGGTAGAGATGTTATGTTGGATGCACCTTCCAAAATAGACAAGGTTCAACTGGATGAACTTTTCCTCAGGAGCACATTTGAAGGCAACTGATTTATATAAATACTTTTAGATATGGGCATGTTGATTTTTTATCTACTGTTAGCCCTTTCGGTCTCTTTTTTATGTTCTATTATGGAGACTGTGCTGCTTACAACCCCTGTGTCATTCTTGAACATGAAGGTCAATCAGGGTATTAGGGCAGCTTCCATATTAAGAGACCAGAAACAGAAGATTGATAAGCCAATAGCCGCCATACTCTCTCTTAACACTGTTGCTCATACTGTAGGCGCTTCTGGAGTAGGTGCCCAGGCGACGGCGTTGTTTGGAGATGCTTATTTTGGAATTATTTCTGCCATCCTTACACTCCTGATCCTTGTTTTGTCTGAAATACTTCCAAAGAGTGTCGGGGCTCACTATTGGAAGCATCTTGTTGTTCCGGCCGGATATATCATACGATGCATGATAGTTATAGCATATCCTCTGGTAATTCTTTCGGAGCGAATGACAAGGCTTATATCAAGAGGTTCTAAGGATGAGACAACTGTCAGTCGCGAGGAGGTAGCAGCAATGGTAGACATTGGTGTTGAGGAGGGAACTTTTGAAGATACTGAAAAGAAAATTATTCAAAATTTGATAAAGCTCAGAAGTGTGAGGGCTAGTGATGTTATGACTCCGAGAGTTGTTGTGGCTACTG
>DOVA01000151.1 GCA_003520315.1 Rikenellaceae bacterium
TGATTTTCTGAAAGGTTGATTATACGTGTTATTAATATCGTATACAGTATAATTACAAGAAAAGAACCGGCAAATCCCCACTCCTCTCCAATAGTGCAGAAGATAAAATCAGTACTCTGTTCCGGCACGAAATTAAATTTTGTTTGAGTTCCCTGCAGAAATCCTTTACCAAACAGGCCTCCCGAGCCAATTGCAACTTTTGATTGATGAACATTGTAACCTGATCCCTGCAGATCTTCAGTTATTCCGAGTAAATTTTCAATTCTTGCTCTCTGATGTTCCTGAAGTACCTTTTCAAACAAAAAGTCGACTGAAAAAATCAAAGCAATAGATACAATAAAAGCTCCAACAATATTTCGATGGTAATTGATTCTTGTTTTGACTGCCTTTACTATTTGCCATATAAAAGGTATGGAGATGAGGAGAAGCAGCCAATAGTAATCTGCCATCTGTATATGAGATGAAATTATTTTCAGCTTGCCGACATTAGGAACATAAATCATCAATGGCATAAAAAGCAACAAGAATATAATATGGGTTAAGATATTGTGAGTAAAAAGGCCTCTGGCAATGACTGTAGCAGAAAAAAGCAATATTATTGCTTCGAATGGAGAGAATGCAAGTGTAATAACAAAGAGAACTATTGCCATAAATCCCAGCAGTAGATACCAGCCAGGTAACCCTTCACGGTACAACATGAAAACAAAGGCTAAATACACCAAAGCAGACCCCGTCTCCTTTTCCAGAATAATCAACATCATCGGGACAGCTATGGTTAAAATAACTTTTATCTTTGACTTTAAAGAATTGAGTCGAAAATGGTATTTTCCCATAAGGGATGAAAGGGCCAGAGCTGTTGCTATTTTTGAAAATTCTGCGGGTTGGAATCGGAAAGGTCCTATTGCCACCCACGATTTGGAACCATTGACATCTACACCAACGACAAGAACGCCAAGTAGTGCAATTATTCCAAGTGCGTAAAACAACCACGCTGCAACACTGTAGAGCTTTGGGCTAATTACAAAAAGGATAAGTGCAGCAACGCCAATTGAAATGATTATCCATATGAACTGCATTCCGGATCTTTCATCCCAACTCAGAATTCCTTTAGATAATTCAGGATCATACACAGAAGAGAATATATTTAACCAACCAGTTAGAACCAGTAGCAGATAAATTATAATTAATTGCCAGTCAAGTTTTCTATATATACTTTCTCTTATCATTTTATTGGGACATTCATCATCGTATTTCCGTTAAGGACGTAAGACTCCAGTTCTGCTCTTTCAACCTTTCTGTCAAGATACATTTCAACAAGGAGTGAAGCTATCGGCGCAGCCCAGGTTGCTCCAAAACCCGCATTTTCTATATAAGCTGCAACGGCTATTTTTGGATTGTTCATTGGTGCGAAGCAGATAAACACCGAATGATCTTTACCATGAGGATTTTGAGCTGTTCCTGTTTTTCCGCAAATGTCCAATCCCTTAACAGCTACTCTTGTGGCAGTTCCTCCTGATCCTGGAGGAGCATTTACGGCAAGATACATTCCATATATTATTTTTTCAAAATTTGAAGTATCTACTTTGGTATAATGTCTCTTGGAATAATCTGTGTTAATAACTGTATCTTCAGCGCCTTTAATGATGTGGGGTGTATAATAATATCCTCTATTTGCTATAGTTGCAGCCAGATTGGCAAGATGAAGCGGTGTAGTTCCAATTTCTCCTTGTCCGATAGCAAGTGAAATAATTGATAGAGACTTCCACTTTCCCTTGCCGTGAATTCTGTCATAAACCTTGACAGAAGGAAGTACTCCGGCTAGTTCGTTTGGAAAGTCAGAACCAAGTTTGTGACCAAATCCGAAACTTTCAACCATATCTCTCCAGTGGGAGAAAGCAGAGGTTACATCAGGATATGCTGGATTATCTATAATATTTCTAAAAGCATAGCAAAAATAAGAGTTACAGGACATCATAATAGCATGAGTAAGGTCAAGTGGGGAAGGGTGTGCGTGACAGCCAACTCCCCTTCCGATGTGAAAGCCCATACTGCATGGATATTTTACAATAGTATCTATCACATTATCCTGGAGTGCGATAAGGCCATTTACCAGTTTGAAGACAGAACCAGGAGGATAAGGTGCCATGATGGCTCTGTTAAACATCGGTTTTAATGGATCGTTTACTATTTCACTATAAAATTTGCTAATTGAAGCAAGTTTTTCAGTACTGATGCCCGGGCTTGATATGAGAGCCAGAATTTCGCCCGATGAAGGTTCGATGGCTACAAGGCTGCCAACTTTGTTGGTCATAAGTTTTTCTCCATAACTCTGAAGTTCGGCGTCAATTGAAGATATAATATTTTTCCCAGGAATGGCATCAACATCATACTCACCATTGGCAAAGCTGGACTTAACCTTATTGTGAACGTCTCTCAAAAAAATGTTATATCCCTTTTTACCTCTGAGTACCTCTTCATAAGACTGTTCAATCCCGGTTCTCCCCACATAATCTCCACTCTTGTACTCGGGATGTTTACGGATATAGGCAGTGTCAACTTCTGTGATATATCCCAAAAGATTACCGCCTGCATTATAAGGATATGTCCTTAATGTTCTTGATACGGCGCTGAAGCCCGGGAATTTGTATGACTGTTCAAGAAAAACAGCATATTGTCTGTTAGAGACTCGCTTAACAAAAGGAAGAGTCTGAAACCCAATTTTTCTTCGATTCTGCCGATATTCTTTAAATGTCTTTCGTATATCTTCAACATTTAAATCAAATATACGGCACAAGGCAACTGTGTCAAAATTCACTGCTTCATAAGGTGTTACCATTATGTCATATGCAGTTTCGTTACCAACAAGGATCTTTCCGTTCCTGTCGAGAATAAGTCCCCGGGCAGGATAGCGAACCTCATATCTGAAAGCATTGTTACTGGCTGTAATTTTATACTCTTTATCAATTATCTGGAGATTAAACAGCCTGATAATTAGTATTACAGCAATTGTTATGACTGTAAGTGTGAGAATATTGCTCTTTTTAAGTTCCATTGCCATAGAAAATCCTCCACTCAGCGCCAGTTTTTGTAGAAAATACCAAATTCAATCAAAATTGCCAGCAATAGATTAAGTGCAAGACTTAAAAACAACCTTATTAAAGAATATTTGTCCAGGTGGACTGAGAAATTTTCGAGTAATATTATTGCGGTATGATGTAGCAATATGCCAATGAAAACATAGAAACAAAACTTACTGAAACCGAGTTCATTCATTCCCGGCCGGATAGGCCATTCATGCAAACTTTTTCTGAGAACGATACTGATGAGATAGGGTTGAACAAAGGCTATCATAGTTGCAGCAGCTGCATTGATTCCCAGGATATCTCCGGTGAAGTAGTCAATAATTAATCCCATAATAAAAGCTGAAATCAGGGAGATTACGGGATTGATATTATTTGGTCTTGTAAGCAGATAGAGAGGGTAAATAGATATGAAAATCATTGGACCAAAGTCGGTGAAATTGCTCAATAAAATTTGTGCAATCAGAAAACTGAAAAACAGTATTATATCGGTACCTAAGCTACTCTTCATTGCCTGCTGTAATTAAACTGTCAATTTCATGTCTGTCTTTGCATACAACTATATCTACATATTTCAGAGTTTTGAAGTCCTGAAAAAATTTCACTCTTATTTCATGATGTGTTCCGAATACTATCCTGGAACCTACAATTTTACCAAGAGGTATGTCAGGTGGGAAAATAGCAGAAAATCCGCTTGTAACTACACTGTCTCCTATTCTAAATTTAATGTGTTGAGGTATCTCGGTCAATACTGCATGGGAGACGCTTACTCCATTCCACATTAGTGGTCCGAAAGCGTCAGATCCTTTAATTCTTGCGCTCACGCTCTGCTTGATGTTGAGAAGTGAGATGACGTGAGAATAATTCTCACTTACAGCATTTACCACACCAACAACCCCATTGGCCGATATAACACCCATGTCTGCCTTAACTCCAGCTTTTCTACCCTTGTTAAGAATTAGATAATTATGACTTTTGTTTGTACTGTTACTGATAACCCTGGCCGGAATATATAAAAAAAGGGAACTGTCCGGAAGTCTGGCTGCAATACTGTCTCTAATACTGAGTGTGTCGAGAAGTGATTGATATTTGGCGAGTGAATTTCTAAGATATGAGTTTTCTATGGCCAGAGCCTCATTGCTTTTGTTAAGTGTCAGATAGTAACGTATGTCTGAATTTATATCAAGAAATTTATCTTCGACTTCAGTATAAATCTTATTGAGTTTTGCCCTCTGAAAAAATGAATTTTTAGACATTATCCACATAGCTCCACCCTCAAGAACTATGAAGGCGAGAATTGAAATCAGTACCGGTCTGGCAGAGGTTTTCCTCGACATTTATATCTATCTCATTAGGAATGGGTATCTATCAGTATTTTTAAGAGCAATACTTGTTCCTCTTGCTACTGCATGCAAAGGGTCTTCTGAAACGTGGAAAGGTATATTTATCTTTTCATAGAGCCTTTTGTCCAAGCCTCTCAGCAATGCTCCTCCTCCTGTGAGAAAAATACCTCTTTGAACGATGTCGGCATAAAGTTCAGGAGGTGTCTGTTCAAGAACAGAGATAACTGCAGACTCTATCTTGGCAATAGATTTATCAAGGCAGTGGGCAATCTCCTGACTTGTAACATTAACCTCAACCGGATGAGCTGTCATAAGATTAGGACCTCTCACCACGTATGGCTCAGGATATTCGTCCAGCTCTGAGAGTGCAGCACCGACCTTTATCTTTATATCTTCTGCGGTTAGTTCTCCTATCTTAATGCTGTGCTGCTGGCGCATATACTGCTGTATTTCTCCAGTGAAGCCATCCCCGGCTACCCTGATGCTGTAATTGACGACAATACCTCCCAGAGAAATAACTGCGATCTCTGTGGTACCTCCTCCTATGTCTACTACCATATTGCCAGTAGGGGCTTCAACATCAAGCCCTATTCCTACTGCTGCTGCCATTGGTTCGTATATCAAATAGACGTCGCGGCCACCAGCGTGTTCTGATGAATCCCGCACGGCTCTTATTTCAACTTCTGTGCTTCCTGATGGAATGCTGACTACCATTCTGAGACTCGGTGTAAAGAGAGAGTGTTTGTAGTTAATCATTTTTACGAATCCTCGTATCATCATTTCGCAAGCATTAAAGTCTGCAATAACTCCATCACGGAGAGGCCTTATTGTCTTGATATTTGCATGTGTCTTGCCGTGCATCATCCTTGCTTTTTGACCAAAAGCTATAGGTTTACCGGTATTTTGATCAATAGCCACAATTGAAGGTTCGTCTACTACAATTTTATCATTGATCATTATTACAGTGTTTGCCGTGCCCAGATCAATTGCAAGATCCTGTGTTAAAAAAGAAAATGCCATATTTAGATTTACTTGTTATCAGTGTTTAAAATGTCTTATACCAGTTATTACCATTGAGATATTATTTTCATCACAATATACAACACTATCATTGTCCCGGATAGATCCCCCGGGGTGAATGACAGATTTAATCCCTGCTTTGTGTGCTATCTCAACGCAGTCAGAAAATGGGAAGAATGCATCTGAGGCCATAACGGCTCCTTCGGTGGAAAATCCAAAACTGTGGGCTTTGTCTATTGCCTGTTTCAGGGCATCTACTCTCGAAGTTTGTCCAACCCCGCTTGCAAGAAGAGTTTTATCTTTCGCAAGCACAATAGCATTTGATTTGGAATGTTTTACAATTTTATTGGCAAATATCAGATCTTCAATTTCGCTTTCTAATGGTGCCTTAGCAGTGACACATTTTAGAGACTCTCTTGTCTCTAATGTGGTATCTCTTTCCTGAACCAAAACGCCTTCGAGCATAGATCTGAATTTATAGTCACTCCTGAGATCGCCTCTGTTCACCAGTATGATTCTGTTCTTCTTGCTTTTAAGAATGTTAAGTGCCTCTTCTTCATATTCGGGGGCTATCACAACTTCACAAAACAGAGTATTCATCTCTTTTGCTGTGTCAGCATCAATAATACGGTTGGTGATTATAATACCACCATAAGCTGAGACAGGATCACAAGCAAGTGCTGCACTCCACGCATCTTTCAATGTTTCTCTTGAGGCACATCCGCAGGCATTATTATGTTTAAGAATTGCTACTGTTGTGTCTGTAAAGTCAGAGATAAGTTCAATTGCCGCCTCAACATCGAGCAGATTGTTATAAGAGATTTCTTTGCCGTGAAGCTGTTCGGGCAAATTTTCCTCACTGCCGTAAAAACTGGCAGACTGATGTGGGTTCTCTCCATAACGAAGAGGCCTTGAGGTCAAGATACTTTTCTTGAAAACTTGTATTTTTTCTTCTCTATTGAAGTATGTAAATATTGCAGTATCGTAGTGTGAGGATATGTTAAAAGCTTCTGTGGCAAAATAATGGCGCTCTTCCAAAGAGGTCTCTGCACCACGCTCGTCGAGAATTGTCAAAAATTTGTCGTACAGCCCCTTACAAGGGATTACAACTACGTCTTTATAATTTTTGGCAGCTGCTCTGATTAGGGATATACCTCCAATATCTATTTTCTCGATAATCTCTTCATGGGAAACACCTGAAGCTACACTTTGCTCAAACGGATAAAGATCTACAATTACAAGATCTATTTGAGGTATTTTGTATTCATCAAAGTTTTTCAAATCCGAATCTATTTCACGGCGTCCGAGAATACCACCAAAAATCTTGGGATGAAGAGTTTTGACTCTTCCTCCGAGAATGGATGGATATGTAGTGATCTCTTCTACTGAAGTCACCGGAATGGAAAGACTTTTTAAATAATCGTAAGTACCTCCTGTTGAAATTATTTCAACACCTGCCCCGTGTAGTTTCCAGGCAATAGTGTCAATCCCATCTTTATGATATACCGAGATGAGAGCTTTTTTTATTATCTTCTTGTCCATATGTGATGATGATTGCAAAACTACTAAAAAAGGCAATTAATATATAAATTTGTCTCTATAAAATTAAAAAAATGGATAAAAGACACTTTGCAATCATTGTTGCCGGAGGAGTTGGAACAAGGATGGGAACTGACATCCCCAAGCAATTTATAAATCTTGGGGGGAAACCGTTACTTTTAAGGACTCTTGAAGTTTTTTTAAACCTTGCTTTTCCTGTGGAAATTATTATCGCATTGCCGGTTGCATATATGGACAGATGGAAGGAGACATGTGCTGCAGCAGGTCTTGATGGGACACATAAAATTGTTGCGGGCGGTATAACTCGCTTTCATTCGGTAAAAAATGCTCTAAGTATTATTCCCAAAGGAGTATTGGTTGCTGTTCACGATGGAGTAAGGCCATTTGTTCATTCTGAATTTATAGAATCATTATACGCCAAAGCCTCAGAATGTGGATCAGCTATTCCTGTTGTTAAACCAGCAGATTCAATGAGGGTTTTGATGTCTGATGGTAAAAGTAAGCCTGTAAACAGAGAAGAGTTTGTTTTTGTACAAACTCCACAGGTGTTTGATTCAGAAATTTTGCTAAATGCTTATGAACAACCATATTCTCAGTCATTTACAGACGACGCCTCAGTGGTTGAGAGTGCAGGCTGTCAAATTTCTCTTGTAGAGGGAGATCCCATAAATATAAAAATAACTCAGCAGGAAGACCTGTTAATTGCAAAAGCAATTCTTAGTGTTTTTTGAGTGTAGATGGTTTTGATGGATAATCCTTTACCCAAACCTGCCTTTCTATTGCCTGATCCAGCGATATGAAAGTCTCAGTTTGCTCTACTGA
>DOVA01000080.1 GCA_003520315.1 Rikenellaceae bacterium
TGTCCCTCCGGAAGATATAATTTTTGACACAAATATTTTTCCTGTGGCTACGGGGATGGAAGAACACAGAGACAATGCTGTCAACTTTTTCAAAGCAGCCAGATGGATAAGAGAAAATTTACCTTATGCTGGAGTGAGTGGAGGCGTAAGTAATGTATCCTTCTCTTTTCGCACAAATGACAGAGTAAGAGAAGCGATGCATACGGCTTTTCTGTATCATGCAGTTCAAAATGGCATGACTATGGGCATAGTCAATCCTGAAACTCTTGGAATTTATGATGAGATAGATAAAGAATTGTTGGAACTGGTTGAAGATGTACTGCTTAACAGAAGAGAGGATGCTACTGAAAGGCTTGTGGCATATGCAGGTAAGTTGGGTGAAAACTACAAGTCAGATGAAAATTCCAATCCAGAATGGCGCCAGAGTTCACTTCAAGAAAGAATCATTCATTCTTTGGTCAAAGGTATTGACCGGTATATAGAGATTGATATGGAAGAGGCAAGAGGAAGTGTAGTTAATCCCGTAGAGATTATAGAAAAATATCTTATGACAGGGATGAACGTTGTAGGGGATCTTTTTGGCAGCGGGAAAATGTTTCTTCCTCAAGTAATTAAATCGGCGAGAGTCATGAAAAGGGCTGTAGCATATCTGCTGCCATACATAATTTCTAAAAACAACAAAGATGAGCTTTCGAACAAAAGGGCAGGAAAAATATTACTGTCTACTGTAAAGGGGGATATTCACGATATTGGAAAGAATATTGTTTCGGTGGTGCTCTCCTGCAATAATTATGAAATTGTTGATCTCGGAGTTATGGTGCCTGCAGAGAAGATAGTTGATACAGCAGTAAAAGAAAAAGTCGACTTGATTGGTTTAAGCGGTTTAATAACTCCTTCTCTTGGAGAAATGGTAAATGTTGTTGAGGAGTTGGAAAGAAAGGGTTTGAGTATCCCGGTCATGATTGGCGGAGCTACGACTTCAAAGATGCATACTGCTGTCAGGATTGCTCCTGCTTATAGTGGACATGTTGTTCATGTGAATGATGCGTCAAAGGCTGTTACCGTGGCAGGCTCAATTCTCAAGATGGATGGGAGAGAAATTTATTTGAGGAATATTAGGGAGGAATATAATAATCTCAGAGAAAATTTTTTGAACAGTGGAGTAAGTGACAGAATTATGACAATAGAAGAGGCACAAGCCAATAAACTCAAACTTGACTGGGAAACTTATATACCTCCAGCTCCTAAAGTTCAAAAAGTCCAATGTATTGAACAGTCAATTGAAGAGTTGATAGAATACATAGACTGGAAACCTTTTTTGCGGCTTTGGAATGTTGAAGGAGAACAATCTGCTAAACTCATGAGGGATGCAATGGCTATGCTTAAGAAGGTAATTGATGAAAAATGGCTAGCTGCAAGGGGGGTTTATGGTATATTCCCTGCTAATACTGTTGAAAATGACATTATTGAGATTTATAGTGAAGAGGGGGAAGTTATAGAACAGTTTCCTACACTAAGACAATTGGTCCGAAAAACAAAGAGCAGCCCTAATCTCTCATTGTCAGATTTTATTGCTCCCAAAGCGAGTGGCAAGAGGGATTATCTTGGCATGTTTTGTCTATCAGCCGGGTTTGGTGTGGATGAGAAAGTTGCAGTCTTTGAGGCGGAATTGAAAGATTATAACGCTATTCTGCTTAAAGCTCTTGCAGACCGGCTTGCAGAAGCTTTTGCGGAACTTCTCCACAAAAAAATACGTACAGAGTACTGGGGATATTCTCCTGATGAGCATCTGACCATGGATGGAATTTTTAAGGGTGAGTACAGAGGCATAAGACCTGCACCAGGTTATCCTGCGTGTCCTGAACACAGAGATAAGGAAATTATTTGGAAATTGCTCGAAGTTGAAAAAAATATTGGGGCGAAATTGACGGAAAATTACGCAATGTGGCCTGCTGCATCCATTTCAGGGTTTTATTTTGCTCATCCGGATGCAAGGTACTTTGGTGTTGGAAAAAAGAATTTTTAAAAAGAAATGAGTAATAATTTGGTGAAATGAAGGTTACGGAGCATATTGAGAAATCTAAAGGCAGGACACTGTTTTCGGTAGAGATATTGCCGCCACTTAAGGGACAAAATATCGAATCGACATTTAAAAGCCTGGACTCTCTGATGGAGTTTGAAATTCCTTTTATAGATGTAACTTATCACAGAGAAGAGTTTGAGTTCAAAGAATTTCCTGATGGTCATCTTGAAAGGCGCATTGTCAAGAAACGACCCGGGACAGTAGGTATATGTGCAGCTATACAAAACAGATATAAAGTGGATGCAATTCCGCATGTTCTGTGCGGGGGTTTTACAAGGGAGGAGACTGAAAATTTTCTTATTGATATTAGTTTTCTAGGGATAGATAATGTAATGGCCCTTAGAGGAGATGCCATTAAGAGCGAGAGTTGTTTCGTTCCCGAAAAAGGTGGTAATCAGCATGCTAGTGAGCTTGTGAAGCAAATTTCCGACATGAACAGGGGAATCTATCTTGATAATGAGCTGCTTGATACTTCTCCCACTAATTTCTGCATTGGTGTAGCAGGATACCCAGAGAAACATATTGAAGCGCCAAGCATGGAAAGTGATATTCATTTTTTGAAGGAAAAAGTCCGAAATGGTGCAAACTATATAATTACTCAAATGTTTTTTGACAATCGTAAATATTTCGATTTTGTGGAGAGATGCAGGATTGAGGGAATATCAGTTCCTATTATTCCTGGTATTAAACCAATTGCAACCAAACGTCAGCTAAACCTGCTTCCTCTTAAATTCAAGGTTGATCTTCCGGATGAACTTGTGAAAATGATAGTAAAAGCGAAAGACGAAGAAGAGGTCAGACAAATAGGCGTTGAATGGTCTATTGGGCAATGCAGAGAACTTATTAAGGCAAAAGTTCCTTTAATACACTTTTATGCAACAGGCAGAGCAGAAAACATAGTACAAGTCTGTAGAAGCCTTAGAGTGTAGGTTACATCTGTTCAAACTCCGACAGTAATTCTCTCAACATGTGAATCCTTGAGGCAGGAACCATGGGGGAAATGGAGCAGGCAGTGCTTAAAATAAATCCTTTTCCTTCTCGGCCGATTTTCAAGATTCTCAGAATATCTTCGCGTGCCTTGGTGTCGTCGGCAAAAAGAAGGGTGTTTACAGAGTCAATATTTCCCTTGATGAACATGCAGTTTCCAATTCTTGCAAAAGCATCCGCAAGGTCAACATCTCCAACGGGTGGTGGATCCAGACATTCAAGACCGGATGCGCCACTCTTTTGCATCAACTCCAGCCTGTCGTCTATATGTCCACAGGTATGAATATAGGCGTGTTTGCCCTTATCTCTGATTATCTTGATTAACCGGCTTTCATATGGGAGTACAAACTCCTGATAGTGTTCCGGAGAGATAAATCCCATGCCGGCGAAAGGAGAGGAGAGTTTGACAGCATCTATCTCTTTTTCGCACATTTCTGAGGCAAGAGTACAAAGTCCGTCCGTGAATTTCTGAAGAATCTCCTTACACTTTTCGGGATCAAGAATCAGTGATATGAGTGCATTTTCATATCCCAGAAAGTCAAGAAGGTAGTCAAAAGGAGACGTTATCTCTCCGTGTATGGAGTACTCGCCTTGTGTCTTTGAAAAGATATAGTCAAAAATATCGAAAAGATGATTTTTGTCGAGTTTGAAATGAAGATTTTGAGATACCGGGATATAATCAATAGTAGACGGCACCTCCTTTGAAACGTCTACACTTGAAATGGCTTTATTCTCGGTCCTACTGTTAAATTTCACCAGAGGAAGATCTTTCCACGAGTGTATCTCTTTTCTGTCCTCATAGATTACTTCCTGTAATCCTTCTTCAATATTGTCGATTCTTACGACATCGTTTTTCCAGTTTGGATTATGGCCATGAAGACTCACCAGTATCCCATCGAAGCGAAATCGTTTGCACAGTTCCATCAATCCATCTGCAAAGATTTGTCCATCGTACCAGAATTCGGCAGGAGCCGGCTTTAACTGCTGCATCATTGACCCGATGCTAAACTGACACATCAGAGGAATATTATTTGGCTTCTGGAGATTCATTGCTGCCAGAACTCTCTCTCTTGGTGAAAGTTTCATGATACTAAGTTTAAAGAATTCATATAATCAATTGCTACTTGAGGATCAGGAGCGTAAAAATCAGCACCAATCTTTGAAGCGAAAACTTGGTTTACTGGTGCTCCCCCTACGATTATCTTTTGCTCAGGATATTCTTTGTGAATAGCTGTTACCGATTTTTCCATCTCCGCCATTGTAGTTGTCAGTAAAGCTGACATTCCTAATATTGACCCTCTGTTTTCAGAGACAGCATCCATAAATGTTGAGGTTTTAACATCTGTGCCAAGGTCGATAACTTTCCAGCCGGCCCCTTCTACCATCATACATACCAGATTTTTGCCAATATCATGCAAATCACCCGCGACTGTTCCAATAATAAAGACTCCTTTACTCTTAATCTCTCCGGAGCTAAAATAGGGTTTCAGATGCTTCATAGCAGATTTCATTGCCATGGCAGACATAAGTACTTGTGGGACAAAGAGTTTTTTCTCCTTAAAAAGCTCACCTACTATTCCCATGGCAGGAATCATAGCTTTAGAAAGTATTTCATTTGCAGAGTAACCTGCCTCCAGTGCCATTTTGGTAAGTTCATCTACGCCCGGTTGACCTTTCAATTCAGGAGGAT
Source organism: Rikenellaceae bacterium (assembly GCA_003520315.1). The sequence continues at coordinate 4,761 of DOVA01000080.1, forward strand.
AAGCCATGCCAGCGTCAACTTTGCCCTTTTCTATGCAATAGGAGATCTGTTGTAACAAATTCTCTTTTGCAGAAAGTCTCTCCATAATAGCCTTTTTGATGTCTCCAAGCGGCGGTATTTTGGATACAAATACTGGCCTTCCATCTATGCAAATAGCAGGGATGTTTTTAAGCCCTAACTGCCTCATCTTTGTAAGTCCTTCTTCAGACTTTATCTTATATTCTTTTATTATGACTTTGTCACCAAAAGATTCAGATGCTCTGACTGCAGCATCCAACATATATTGGCACGGAGCGCAGGAGGAAGAGTCCAATGTGATAACATCTATTTTGACCTTGTCTCCTGAGGCATATTTTGCAATGTCCAAAGGTTCGCATTCAATCTCTTGCCGACTTAATTCCCTTACTATATCCTGTCTATATTTGTCTCTAACTAGATTGGAAACTGCAATTAAATTTTCCTTTACAGTGTAAAATGGAAGGTCACATCCTGGAGAGAGTACATACCCCCTGTTCCCGCCAATGTCAAGACACTCCAGGGCATCTTTTTCGCAGTCGAGAGGTGTACCCATCAGCAGAGTGGAAGTAAGTTTGAGATTGCCTCCGAAACTGATTCTGTTGGCGAGGCATATGTCTCTCAGATAATCAAGAGGAACGTTTTCATCTACAGAGATATTGTCGGGCCTGCAGTTGCACATAGCTTCGATATTATGTCGGGCATCTCCACATACAAAGAAAGAAGAGAAAGCTTCAATAGTGCGAATCTCTTCAAATATCTCTGAGGCACATGGAGCCACAAATTCAACAAACTGCTCTGTACCTATCTGACTTGTCATGGGATCAACAATTGCTATAACATCCACACCGGCTTTTTTATAAAAGTTACACATGGTTTTGGCAACATCAGTGCAAAATCGCAGTAGAGTGTGAACACGTTGTGGTTCAGTAAGCATTTGCATGAATATATCTGTTCCGCTGAGATGCAGGGCGAGGGTAAAAGGTCCGGTAACAAGAGCGTAGAAAGCAATTTCAGGTTCACTTTTTACAAGTTCTCTTGCAGCATTCATAACAATTCCTATTCTTCCGTCATTCTCAGATGGAATGTCAAGTTCACTTAAATCCAACCCTTCTGCTAGAGGGTGTGAAACAACTGAAGGAGGATTGCTTTCTGTCCAAACAAGGTTACAACCCAAAGCTTCTGCTTCAAGTTGAAGGTCAAACACAACAGGTATACCATCAGCCCTATACAGCTTCACGGCATTTTTTATGCCTT
>DOVA01000007.1 GCA_003520315.1 Rikenellaceae bacterium
TCGGTGCAATCAAAGCTTTGGAAGATAACGGCATCCCCATAGATTATGTAGCAGGAACATCAATGGGCGCAATAGTTGGAGCTCTATATTCAATAGGGCTTACACCAGATGAGATGATCAAACTGTTTAAGTCCAAGGAATTTGAATCCTGGTATAACGGAGAACAGGAACCAAAGTTTGCTTCTTACATATATAGAAGAGATCCTACTCCGGAAATGATAAAACTCACTGGCAGTATTAACAGTGAAGGAAAAAAACTTTCTATTAACGTCCCTTCAAGTATTATAGCTCCCTATCCTATGGACCTCGCTGTAATGCAAATATTTGCCTCTCCTGCTGCCACTGCAAAATACAATTTTGACAGCCTTATGGTTCCTTACCGATGTGTAGGGGCAGATGTTTCTCGCAAGTCCCCTGTAGCATTCAGCAAAGGTGACTTAGGATCGGCAGTCAGGGCATCTATGACATTCCCGCTAGTTTTCCAGCCTATTATGATCGATTCAGTGCTATATTTTGATGGTGGACTTTATAATAATTTTCCTTGGGATGTAATGGTTAAGGATTTTAATCCGGATTATTTAATCGGGATTAAATGTGCTTCTCAGTTCATCACCGTTCCCAAACCCGATGATGTGCTTTCTCAATTGGAAGCAATGCTCACAGTTGAGACAAACTATAATATTCCTGAAGACAGGGGCATATTACTTGATTTGAAATTTGAAGACGTCGATCTTCTGGATTTTGACAAAATAGATCAGCTTGTCCAGGCCGGTTATTTTAATATGATGAAATTAATGCCTGAAATCAAACAAAAGGTGCAAAGAAGAAGGAGTGCAGAAGAACTTCTTCAGAAACGCCTTGATTTCAGAACCAAATGCATCCCCCTGATATTTGAAAAAGTTATAATTAAAGACTCTCTAAAATACAGTGCCAAAGATTTCATAGACAAAACATTCCGGGAAAACCGAACAAGGCACTTTGACTTTGAGCAGTTCAAAAGAGGATACTACAGAATAATTGCAAGTGGAAACGTAAAGAAATTCTTTCCTACAGCCAAACTCAGCAAAGATTCCGTTTTTAATGTCAACCTTCAGGTTTCCGAGGCTCCTCCAATAAAAATTGCTGTTGGAGGCAATATTTCATCTTCGTCTCTCAATCAGGGTTACCTTGGAATAGAGTACCGAAAATTCACGGGAATGCCGTGGAGAGTAGCAGCAGATGTTAATTTTGGAAGATTTTATGCCGGATTTAATGGTTACTTCAGACAGGATTTTTCTGTAAGACCCTTTGTTTTTTATGAATTACAGTTTGTAACACACCGTTTCGACTATTTTGGAGCAAATCAGACTAATTTCTTCTCCCACAGAGTCCCTTCAAGTAATGCTCAAGAAGGTGAAACTTTTGTTACTGCAAGCATTGCAACTCCCGTGAATCTCTATGAAAATCTTTTGGCAAAGTTGACATTTACAGTAGGCGAAAATGATTATGAATATTATCACATAGACAACTTTACATCTTACGATATACCTGACAAGACTGAGCTGATGTATCTTTCTCCATCCTTTTACATAGAAAAAAACACAACAAATTATAGACTCTATCCCACAGACGGAAGCACCTACAAAATTTCTCTCAGATATACACATCTTAGAGAAGATTACCAACCCGGTAGCACCATTATTGATGCTCAACCAATATCAAAAAAAATACATAACTCTATGAGTATAAGAGCATACTTTGAATCTTATATCCCATTAAGTAAAAAATTTACTCTCGGATGGATTGCTGATGTTACCCTGTCCAACAGAACAGCACTTGGAGATAGAACATCATCTCTGCTATATCTTCCTGCATTTCAACCTACACCTCACAGTAAAACTCTATTTCTAAGCGAATACCGAGCCCAATCTTTTGCAGGTGCTGCCTTGATGCCAATCTACAACATTACTAAAAGCCTTTCGCTCCATTTAACAGGAGCATATTTCCAGCCATACAAATATATTCTCCAAACTTCCGATGGTAGCACCAAATTTTCAGACCCCTTTCCAAAAGGAAAGTTCTTAGGAGAAATTGCAGGAGTATGGCAATCACCAATAGGACCTGTCACACTTTCAGTTACATATTATGATAAATCTGACATTAAATGGTTCCCACAGTTTAATATAGGATTTCTAATATATAAACCCAAAGCACTCGCATATTAGTAATGAGTAAAAATCCTCTTAGACGGCTTGCCGGAGAAACTGCTGTATATGGACTAAGTTCTATTCTTGCCAGATTTATAAACTTTGTCTTTGTCCCTATTTATACCAGAGTACTTTCAACTTCACAATACGGACTTGCCACAGAAGTGCTGGCATATATAGCCATACTGCAAGTCATTCTTACTCTTGGGCTTGAAACTGGATGCTTCAGATATGCAAACAAGCATGATAAACCCGAAGAGGTGTTTTCAAATGCTCTGCTTACAGTGGGCTCTCTGTCCTTGCTGGTTCTTGCAGGTTTGACAATTGGCTCCGGTTCCATATCCAGACTGATGGGATACAATGGATTTGAAAATATTATTATCTATGTAGGAGCAATACTTGCAATTGATAATTTTACCGCCATTCTCTTTGCAAAACTGCGTTTTTTGCACAAAGCATTCAAGTTTGCAATAATCAAAACCATCAAAATTCTATCAGAAACAGCCTTTAACCTTATCCTGTTTTTTTTGGTCCCGGGTTATCTGTCAAAACATCCCGGAAGTTTCCTGTTAAATTTCATCTCTCCTACTCCTGATTTCTCTTACATTATATTTGCAATTTTTCTGAGTTGTATCATTCTGCTTATCATAATGTTGCCCGATATTTTGAAAATCAGAATTAAACTCAATGCTCCTCTGTGGAAAGAAATGATGCTTTACTCACTTCCACTGATGATTGCAGGACTCCCTGGAATTTTAAACGACTTCATTGACAGGCCTTTGTTTAGAATGCTCTCCCCAAAAGGGCTGGAATGGTCGTCTGAACTTGGAATATTCCAGGCAGGAGCAAAGTTGGCTACAATTATGATGCTTTTCGTCCAGATGTTCCGTTTTGCGGCAGAACCTTTCTTTTTCTCAAAAAATGAATCCGAAGAGGTTAAAAAGAAGCAATATGCAGATGTTATGGAGCACTTCACAGCTTTCTCGATGCTTATATTTCTCGGACTTACACTATATATGGATGTAATTGGACTGATCATCGGCAAAAATTTTCGTCAAGGCGTTGATATTGTGCCCATCATGCTTATGGCATATGTTATTCTTGGAATGAATTTTAATGTTTCAATGTGGTATAAACTTTCAGGAAAAACAAATTACGGCATTCTTATTACTGCTGCTGGCCTACTAGTAACACTTCTGATAAACATGATATTTATGCCCCTCTATTCCTACCATGCTGCAGCCTGGGGACATCTTGCAAGCTACTTAGCGATGATGTTAATAAGTATAATGCTTGGAAATAAATATTATCCCATTCCTTATAAATGGGGCAGGGTTATGAGTTTTGTTGCTGCGGGACTTGCAATATATGGTTTAACCATATTTATCCCACCTTGGCCGTTGGTTCTAAAATACACTATTCACACTATTTTAATTGTGATGTACATACTTTACTATTTAAAACTCGAAAAGATATCTGTATGGAAGTTAAAATTATAAATCACTCTCCGTTTGAACTGCCATCGTATGCTACAGAACACTCTGCCGGCATGGACATAAGGGCAAATATAGAAGAGAGCTTGGCTATAGCTCCTTTAAAACGGGCAATTATACCTACCGGAATATTCATAGAACTACCAAACGGCTATGAAGCACAAATAAGACCAAGAAGCGGACTGGCCGCCAAACACGGTATAGGCATTGTTAACAGCCCAGGGACAATTGACTCTGACTATAGAGGAGAGATAAAAATTATCCTTGTCAATCTTTCTGATGAGCCTTTTATACTCAACCCCGGAGAACGAGTAGCACAGATGGTCATATCACAATTTGAAAGAATTGAGTGGAAAACTGTTGATGAACTTGAGAAATCCGACCGTGGTAATGGAGGATTTGGATCTACAGGAAAAAATTAGAGAAAGACAAAAATGGATTTAGAACAGATCTATCAAATCTTCAAGAAAAGCACCGGGGTGTGTACGGACAGTAGAGTTCTGAAAGAGGGTGAACTTTTCTTTGCTCTCAAAGGAGATAATTTTGATGGTAATAAATTTGCCCATAAAGCTTTAGAAAAAGGCGCTCTTTATTCAATAGTTGATGACAAAAGTGTTTCATCAGATGACAGAATAATAGTAGTTGACGACGTGTTGAAAGAAATGCAGGAGCTTGCTCATTTTCACCGCAAAGCTCTTGGCATCCCCATCATAGGGATTACCGGAACTAATGGGAAAACTACCACCAAGGAACTTGTGAGCAGTGTGCTCTCCACTATATACAAAACTGCCTTCACAAAAGGCAATTTAAATAACCATATTGGGGTACCTTTGACTCTTCTTCAAATGGATGAAAGTATTCAAATTGGAGTTGTCGAAATGGGTGCAAGTGCGCCGGGAGAGATAGCCTCTTTAGTTGAGATATGTGAACCCGACTATGGCATAGTAACAAGTGTAGGAAAAGCACATCTTCAAGGATTTGGTTCATTAGAAGGGGTGAAGAAGACTAAAGGTGAACTTTATGACTTTCTGAAGAAACATGGAGGAGTAATCTTTTTTAACGCCGACAATCCCGATATCTATGCCATGGTCAAAGAGAGAGAGCCTGTAAGCTGCCTTCCATATGGCTTGAAATTCGACAATGCCAAGATACTTCCTGTCACAATTGACAATCCATTCCTCAAAATCAAACTTAAAACCGGGAAGATTGTGGAAACACAGCTCATTGGAAGTTATAATGCTGATAATGTAATGGCAGCTCTTGCTGTTGGAAAGCATTTCTTTACAGATTTAAATGCCTCTGTCGAAGCGATTAAAAATTATCTCCCTACAAACAATCGTTCTCAATTAACCAAAGGTAAATACAACAAGCTGATAGTAGATGCCTATAATGCTAATCCTACAAGCATGAGAGCTGCACTGCAAAGTTTTAAAGAGTTGAATGCAGATCATGCGGCACTTATTCTCGGTGACATGCTGGAACTTGGTGAAGAGTCACAAAAAGAGCATCGGGAAATTCTTAAAATAACAAGTGACATGAATGTTGAAAAGCTATTTTTTGTAGGAAATGAATTTGCAACAGCATTACCCTCTTTTAAGGAACTGTCTTTAAAATCAAAAATTTTTCCAACATCCTCCGCACTAAGAGATTATCTACTTTCAAACCCTTTAGCTGGATATACTGTCCTAATTAAAGGTTCTCGGAGAATAGCCGTTGAAAAGGTCATAGATGCCTTATGAGAAAGAATACTCAGGTTATATCAGCCCCTATTTTGAAATATGTTAGTTTTTTGAAAGAGAGAAAAAATCTAATCACAATACTTCCTCTGTAAACTCCTCTAATTCTCTGTTTGCCTCTCTTGTTTCCTTCAACTGATATGCTGCGCCTCTGTAAAGAAAGGAGAGATCTCCAGAAATCCACATGTGCCTTGAGTACCGATTTGAAATAGCTGAATTTAAGCTGTAAAAGATATACAATAGCTGAGCCTCCGTCAAACATCATTCTCGTAAGAATAACAGGAACCAGACAGTTTGAAGGAAGATTTTTATAAAGCATCATTAGATTGTTCCTGAAGTTAAAATATAGTTTCTGAGGTGAATTGTTAGGCAAGGTTCCGCCCCCCACGTTATATACAACTGATTGAGGAACAACCCAGACATGATTCCCCGCGAGCTTTGCTCTCCAGCAAAGGTCTATCTCTTCCATGTGTGCAAAAAAATGCTCGTCAAAACCACCCAACTGACGATAAAGTGAGGAACGAATCATCATCGCAGCTCCTGACGCCCAGAATATTTCTATACTGTCATTATACTGTCCTCTATCTTCTTCTATATTTGTCAAGATCCTTCCCCGGCAAAAAGGATAGCCGAAAAAATCTATAAATCCGCCACTAGCACCAGCGTATTCAAACATATGATGATTGTAGGCAGATAAAATTTTGGGCATACATATTCCCGTATCAGAATGATTCTGAAAATGGGCGACAAGAGGATCCAACCACCCTTCAGTAACCTCTACGTCTGAATTTAAAAGAACAAAATACTCTGCGTCTATTTGCTCCAGAGCTTTGTTATAACCACCGGTAAATCCCCAGTTACGGTCAAACTCAATCAATCTGACATTGGGATGATGTTTTTTAAGATAATCTACCGATAAATCTGTAGAACCATTATCGGCCACAACAACTACAGTATCTTGCCTGTTTGACCGTTCTTCCACGATCGGAAGAAAACGCTCCAGATAATGTCTTCCGTTCCAGTTAAGTATAACAATAGCTATAGATGTCATCAAATTTCAAATCTCATACCCAACTCGAACTTGTACTGCAAAGGTTGAGCCGTTCTGATACTTGGTGGCTGTTTCCCCTTAAAAAAGTAGGACATGGATGGATCGAAATAAATTCCAAGATCCTTGGCAAGCTTCCATTCAACACCAACTCCCCCTCCTGCTGAAAATTGCAAACCAGAAATGGACTCGGTATGATATTTTTTAACTCCATCTGTATTCTCTTTATAATTGGCTGCTATCCCCTTTTCTAACATAACGCCTGCAACCAGATACAATCTTACAGACCTGTTTTCAAACAAATTGTAATAGCCGTTAACGGGAAGCCCGATATAGTGCAGGGACTGATTGACATCTTTGCTGTAAGTTTCAGAAATTTCCTGGTAATTGGAAGATAGAAGTGTATATACAAGGCCGGAACCTAAAGAAAACCTTTTGTCGATATCTGTCTGGATCTGTATTCCAAAAGATACCGGCATTGCATAACGTATGTCCGAAACATAGTGGCTTCTTACCAGTTCCTGAAGGCTTGAAGGAACAAAGTCGTTCTGGTAGCCCAGAGAAACAGAAACCAGATTAATGGACTTTTTATAATATGAAGATGAGATGTTTGTTGAAAGTGCATATTTATACTTTCTCTCGCTCAGCCACTTTCTAAAACTCTTTTTTTCATCCTCGCCGTTCAGCCATTCGTCAAAATTATATGGTTTTACAGGTTTAGTTGAATTATTTGCAATTGACTTTTCCTTGGTCTCCACAGATTTTTCATCTGGCACCACAGATTTTTCACTTGGCACCACAGATTTTTCACTTGGTGCATTTGTGCCTGATGTGACGGGCAGTGTTTTTTCAATACTTTTAGAAATTTGAACGCATGCAATATTTTTTGAAACTTGTGCAGTTTTAGCTTTATTGCTTACTTGTGTACTACCTCTCCCACTCTCTGAAAATAACTGGGGCTTTATGGTATCTTCGGGTTTCTGAGGAGCATTTCTGTTTATAACAAGCAAAAGCAACAAAGACGCAGCAACAGCAGAAGCTATGTATATACCTCTCCTGAAGTAGACTACTTTTGCTCTTTTTCTCTCCAGAGCAGAATTGATCCTTTCCCAGCCATCAAAAGGTGGAGTCTCTTCATGAGTCTCCATCATTTCTCTGATTCTTTTATCAAAATCAATATTCTGCATATTTTAAAATTTCTCCTTCAACCTGTTCTGCAGCCAAATCCTTGCCCTACTCAACTGTGACCTTGAACTGCCTTCAGAAATATGAATTATCTGTGCAATTTCCTGATGGGAGTAACCTTCAATGATATACATATTGAAGACAACCCTGAATCCTTCAGGCATCGAAGCTATCAATCTGAGCAACTCTTTAGAAGAAATCCCATCCAGAGCCGTTTGCTCAGTAATAGCCTCTCTTTCAGCTGTAGCAAGCTCTTCAGAAAACCTAAGTATATCAGCTTTCCTAAGTGACATTAACGCTGTATTTACAAAAATCCGCCTCATCCATCCCTCAAAAGAGCCTGTTCCGTTATAGCTGCCAATCTTTTCAAACACCGTAATAAAACCATCCTGGAGGACATCCCATGCTCGCTCCTTATTCCCAACATATCTGGTACAAAGAGACAGCATTCGTGACGCATACTTCTCATATAGAGCCTTTTGTGCTATCCTGTCCTGTTTCAGGCAACCTTCAAGCAACTCCCTATCATCTGTAAAATGCCGCGAAATGGCCTCCATTCACTTGTTTTTATTAGATGCAAAATAGTAATAATTCGCTGCACAGCAAATAAAAATTTATAAAACACTATCTTTGCATAAGTGAGTTATCATGCATTATAATATGAACAATGTTTTAAATTTGAGACATATTGCAAGGATTTTTTCCATATGTCTTTTTTCACTATTTTCTCTGTTGACGCAACTTAATGCCCAACAGAAAACAGAGAATGAGGAGATACTCTATATGGACGGATTAAGAGAATATCATATGGGAAACCCTGACAAAGCCTTTGCAATATTCTCATCCTTAGCACGCAAGGGTACCCACAACGATGCTGTATATTATTATTTAAGCAATTTATATCAATATAGAAACAAACCGGACAGTGCGGTTGCGATGATGGAGAAAGCATTAAGACTCGATCCGGGAAATACCTGGTACAGATCACAAATCGCATCTTTCTACATGGCAAACAACCAGATTGACAAGGCAATAGATGTTTACGAAACTCTTAGAAAAAAATACCCTCAACAGGTAGAACTTTATGATGGACTTGTGGATATCTACATCAATCGCAAAGATCACGAGAATGCTCTTAAAGTGCTTGAAGATATTGAGAAATATGCCGGAAAAAGTGAAATTTCCTGTCTGACAAGATACAATTTATACATATTCCAGAACAAACGCGATGAAGCCATAAGATATCTTACTGAATATGATAAAGATAATGGTACACCCAGAACTTCAACTATTTTAGGTGATTACTATTCATCACTCAAACAAGATTCGCTTGCTATGGAATATTATTCTAAAGCACTCTCGATGGATCCGTCATATGTTCCTGCAATATTTGGCCAAGCCGAGATAAACAGAATAAAAAATAACTTCGGTCCTTACTTTAGAAGTATGATTCCCCTCATGGCAAATCCAATAGTGATGCCAGAATTAAAGGTTGATTACCTTTCTCAGATATTATCCAATCAGAAATTTGTCGAATTATTCTTTCCTCAGATAGACACGCTTGTAGAAAATGCCTATATCGCTCATCCAGGCGACAGCAGTGTAGCCTATCTTTATTCACGTTATCTTGCACTTACAGGTAGAGGCGAACAAGCAGTAAAAGTTCTTAATGCCAATCTGAAATATTATGGAGAATCAAGAATTGCACACCGCGAATATCTCTCTCTTCTATATTATATGGAAGAGTGGGATAAAATAATTGAACATGTTGAGCAGTACCCTCAGCTATTTTCTCATGATCCTTCTCTGTTAGAAATAAAAGGCTTAGCCTATGTGAGAAAAGATATGATTCCTGAAGCCATAGCTGTCTATAAAAATGTCCTTAACCTTGCTAAACGAGACAGCAGCATGGAGGTAAGAGCACTTTCAGTACTGGGTGACTTGAGCTATCAGGCAGGAAACCGTAAAGAAGCATATAAATATTACAGAAAAACCTTGCGTAAAGCTCCCAATTACAATCCCGTACTAAACAATTACGCATACTATCTCAGTCTTGAAAAGAAAAAGCTCAAATTGGCCTATGAGATGAGCAAAAAAACCATAGACTCCGAACCTGACAATCCAACCTATCTGGACACATTTGCATGGATACTGCATCTTATGGGTAAAGATCTGGAAGCAAAAGCTATCATTAAACATGCGCTTATATACGGCGGCAACGAAAGTGCAGCAATTCTTGATCATTATGCAGAGATACTTTATAATCTTAACGAACAGGATCTTGCCTTTAGATACTGGGAACAAGCTGATAAACTAGACCCCTCTCTCGGAATTTCTGAAAAAGTATCGCGCATTAAAGAGGGTCAGAAAAAATGAGAAGGCTAACTATACTTCTCATAATATTATTACTTGCATCTGTTCTGAATGCTCAGAATGTCAGTGAGCAGACTGCAAGAAAACAGAAAATTGAGGAGGAAATTACTTATCTTGACAAACAACTTGAAGCCACAAAATCAAAAAAACAGTCAAACACAAAAGAACTTGCTTATATACAGCGGAAGATCGCAAACCGGAAAAAACTATTAAAAGAGATTGAAAATGAGATAAAAAACATTGATTCAGAAGTAGCTATTAAGGAACAGCAAATAGCAGAGCTTGACAAAAATCTCGAATCTCTCAAGCAAAGTTATTCCGAAATGATATACAATGCATATAAAAACAGAGATCAAAGGCTCTGGATCATGTATATCCTGGCAAGTAAAAACTTCGAACAGGGTTATAAAAGGTGGGTATATCTCAGAAATTATAACGAAACTCTTAAAGAGATGGCTGATGAGATTAGGGCTCAGAGTCTTAAAATTGCAGAAGAGAGATATCAACTTGCCAAAATAAAAAATTCTTCTTTGTCCAACCAGGCTAAAAAAGAACTTGAAGTTAAAAGACTTTCATCCGATGAACATAAAGCAAAGCAAGTTATATCACAGCTCTCAAAAAAAGAGAAAGAGGTGATCCAACAACTTAATGTAAAGAGAAAAGAGGTTGAAAAGTTGAATCGGGAGATAGAACGGATTCTTTCTGATGCTACCAAGGAAAAGGAGCGTCCTGACTACAAGGCTTCTGCCGTAGATATAGCACTCTCTGAAGAGTTTGGTAAAAATAAAGGGAAACTCCCATGGCCTGTCAAGAGAGGCGCTATTATTGAACAGTTCGGACAGCATAATCATCCTGTATTTAAAAATGTCAAAATGCCTTTTAACAATGGGGTGAATATCTCTACCGATGCCGGTGCTGACGTTTCATCTGTTTTCGACGGAGTGGTCAAACAAGTATTGATGATGCCTGGATATAACCAATGTATACTTGTACAGCATGGAGATTATTTCACTTTTTACACAAAACTTGATGCAGTTTACGTAAAGAGTGGACAAAAAGTTAAGACAGGTGAAATTCTTGGGAAACTCGCCATTTCCGATGAGGAATCTGTTATACATTTTCAGCTTTGGAAAGGTACTTCAAAACAAGACCCGGAAGAGTGGCTTAGATAACAATCAATAAATAAAACTACTACCCCCTATAAATTCCCTTATCACGGAAGTTGGCGGTATGAAGGCTATTTCCGATGGTTGCATCTCCTGAACATAAGAAAGAAACTTAAGAAGTCTGATACTTTCTACAGATGCAGGGGAATTAAGATGTATCCTCCTGAGGGAAGGTTCAACATAATACTTCAAAACCGGGAGTTCGTAAATCAACGCCGAATTGAACATTACATCTGCATTCTCCTGATAAGGAAAAATGTTTTCTATTTCTCCATGTCTTACGCTTGGCCACCGGAGAATAGTCTCTTCGGGTGAAACGCCTCTAAAATTTGCATCTCTAACAATTCTTCTTAAGAGACGATTATCAGACGTAGAGATGTTGTTGTTTTCATCAAGTGAAAGAGAAGTTAAAGCTGAAGCATAAATTCTATAGTACTTATTTGAGGGCATGTCTTTGGTGAGATTAGGATTTAAAGCATGAATCCCTTCCATAATAAGAATGTCGTTTTCATTCATCTGCAAAATGTTGCCGTTGAAAGTCCTTTTACCCTCTGTAAAATTGAACTTTGGCAATTGAACAGCCTTTCCCTCAAAAAGCTGGTTCATCTGCAAACTTAAAAAGTTTACATCTAAAGCCTGAAAACTTTCAAAGTTATAATTGCCATTTTCATCTCTCGGCGTTCTTTCCCGATCAACAAAATAATTGTCCATCTCAATAATTATAGGATTCATCCCTAAGACTCTGCACTGAAGAGCCACTCTTTTGGATGTAGTTGTCTTACCGCTGCTCGAAGGTCCTGCTATGAGCACTAATCTCACATCTCCTCTTCTTTCATAAATTTTATCTGCAATATCTGCATATTTTCGTTCATGAAGCCCTTCTGCAATTTGAATCATATCCCTCGATTTATTTGCTAGAATTGTACTATTCAAAGTACCAACTCCTTTGACACCCAAAATTGAACACCATTGTGAATGTTCCTTGAAAACATCAAAAAGCTTGTATTGATATGGGGTTTTCTGAACTTGATAAGGAGACGTAATCGGTGGAATATTCAGTAAAAACCCTCTACTAAAAGATTCGAGGACAAATGTCTTTAATACTCCTGTGCTCTCAGTCAAAGGACCATAAAAGTGATCTGCATAACCATCAAGATAATAAACGGTTGTAAAAAACTTTCCTCTCAACTCATGTAAAACGGCTTTCTGCTCCTGATGATGTTGTCTAAAAATTTTAATCGCATCTTCAGTGTGGATCTTTTCTCTTGTAAAAGGGAGATCTGCTTTAATCAATTTTAACATCTCTTCGCATATCAGATCTATCTCCTCTTCACTCAAGGTCGCAACTTTGGGTGTACCATCTTCTTCCGGCTCCAATTCTCTCAATTCGCAATACATACCGTTTTGAAGATTATAATCA